>NZ_JBFULE010000608.1:0-3230 GCF_056400485.1 Roseateles sp. P5_B10 | reverse complement strand
GAGCTGCCCATCATCGAGAACTGGCTGATGGCTTCGGTGCCTGGCGGGGCTTTCGTGACCGGGCTGGCTGCCGCCTTCGACCGGGCGCTGGACGAAGGCGCCGAGGCGCTGCTGCCGCGCCTGCAGACCGATGGCCGGCATGCACGCGTCGTCCAGGCGCTGCCCGATGACCTCCAGCGCCATCGATTGATGCAGATTGCAGCAACGGAGCTGCTGGACTGCGAGCCCCAGCTCGCTCGTCTCGTGCTGCTGCGCGCCGAGGACGGCCCTCTCGCCTGGCAGGCCGGCGTCGGCTGGCGTCATCGCCACTTGTACGCTCGCTTGGCCCTGGTGCCCTGCCCGCGCGTGCTGCCCGCCGTGCTCAAGCTGCGCAGCGCTGACCGCGCCATCGTCGAGCGCAACTGGCGCCGCGGCCTCGTGTCGCCCTTCAGCGCCCTGGTCCAGCTTATGGACCGCAGCAAGTAAAGCCACCTCAGCTGCAGACCTGCCTGGCTTCGTCGAAGCCCTTGCTCGCCGCAACTGCGGCCCCGGCCGCGAGCACACGGCGACACGCCGCGCACCTCTAACTCCCATCACTCTCGATATTAGGGTTCGCGCGAAGCACGGAAGAGCCACAGCCAGTAATCAACAGGTAAACAACCCCAACGTAAGCTCCTCAAAGCCGGCCTCGATCCACGTTCTGTTCAGTTAGAACGATCATATATTTCGGGCCGGCAAATCAGAGAAGTCACATATACGCAAGGGTAAGATGAAAAAACTGTCATTCACCAAATGCATGATTGCGGCAGCGGCGCTCGTCGGTTCCGCCAGCAGCATGGCTCAAGGCCTGAGCCCGTTTGTCGGCCAATGGAATCAGTTCTACGCCAGCCTGAACGGCAACGCCGAATATATCGACAAGCATTCGATCCAGGGTTACGCCTTCAACGCCTTCTATCACAACTGCGGCGGCAGCGCATACCAGGACTGGGCAACAAACAACGGCCAGTCCCAGTATCTGGTCCAGATGTCCACTGGCGGATACATGACTGGGCTGCACGTCATCAACAATGAGCTGCTGTGCGCCAAGGGTGCATCGTCCGCCATCCCTGCCTTCATGGAGTCCAGCACCGTGCGGCAAGGGATGCTCGCCTGCCCGTTGGGCACCATCATGACCGGCCTCCATGTCCAGAACAACAAGATCTGGTGCGCGTCACCGGCCAGCGGCCGGATCCTGCATACCTGGGCCGAAACCGTCGACTATTCAACCGGCCGCCCCGGCACATCAGCTGCACATATGCACGCATGCCCGCCAAAGTGGGTCATGACCGGCGTCCATGTTGGCAACAACGCCTTCCTTTGCACGCCGTATGAAGGCCCGGGCATTGATCCGTGGAGCGCCGCGCCGGTGGCTGATCCCAGCGTTGGCCCGGCCGCGTCCGGCGGTGGTGGCGGTGGCGGTGGCGGTGGTGGCGGTGGTGGCGGGCAGCAGCAGTACTGATATTCCGCTTCAGCACAGCCGTTGAACTRCAGGGTGTGCCAGCCAATCCACTGGCGCACCCGACCAGTTCCAAATTGGAATCGCTTGGCAGGAGTTCCATCCATGAATATTAATCTCCAGGTTTGATTCGAGCATCTTCGGAAGTTGCAGCCATTGTCTTTGGAGAATGGCTGCAACTCCCGATCTGCATGAGGACTCTCGCGTCCCGTCACCACGCCCTTTGGCCGCGTGCCCCGCCTGTGCGCGAGTGCACCGCCCCTCCAGCGCGGGTCAGTCGGCTGGCACCACCGCCCCATCACCGATACTTGAAACCATCGGTCTGCAAGCGGGTGAGAGCCCCGGTCTCCTCATGAGTTCCCTGTTTCTGCGCAATCTCGATGAACACCTGCAACTGATGCAACTCCTGGGAGCGCTGGACCCACAAGTGCAGCAGGCCGGCCAACGGCTCGCCGACGCGCTGAAGGCGGGCTGCAAGATCATGTTCTGCGGCAACGGCGGCTCGGCCGCGGACAGCCAGCACCTGGCCTCCGAGCTGACGGGCCGCTTCATCAAGGACCGCCGCCCGCTCGCCGGCCTGGCGCTGACGACCGACAGCTCAGCGCTGACCTGCATCGGCAACGATTACAGCTTTGACGATGTGTTCATCCGCCAGGTCCAGGGCCTCGGCCGCGCCGGCGATGCGCTGATCGGCATCTCGACCTCGGGCAACTCGGCCAATGTGCTGCGCGCCGTCGAGGCCGCCAAGGCCATGGGCATCTACACGCTGGGCCTGCTAGGCCGTGACGGCGGCAAGCTGGGCGCGCTGTGCGACGACAGCATCATCGTGCCGCACGGCATCACCGCCCGCATCCAGGAGGCGCACCTGCTGATCGGCCACACGCTGTGCGGCCTGATCGAGGCCAACCTGGGCGTGGGGCAATGAGCGCCCTGCCCTCGCGTGAACTGCTCGCCTCCCGCCGCATCCTCGTCGTCGGCGACGTCATGCTGGACCGCTACTGGCACGGCGCCGTCGAACGCATCTCGCCCGAGGCGCCCGTGCCCGTCGTGCGCATCGAACGCGAGGAGGAGCGCCTGGGCGGCGCCGCCAACGTCGCGCTCAACATCCGCACGCTGGGCGCGAGGGCCACGCTGCTGACCGTCGTCGGCCAGGACGAACCGGCCCGCCGCCTGCGCGAACTGCTGCACGAGCGCGACATCGAGACCGTGCTGCGTGAGGACAAGCAGCTCTACACCATCGTCAAGCTGCGCATCATTGGCCGCGCCCAGCAGTTGCTGCGCGTGGATTTCGAGAACGAGCCCGACCACGAGGCGCTGGGCGAGATGCTTGAGGCCTTCGCCGAGCAGTTGCCCCGACACGACGTCGTGCTGTTCTCCGACTATGGCAAGGGCGGCCTCACGCACATCCCGCGCATGATCGAAATGGCCCGCGCCGCGGGCAAGCCCGTGCTGGTCGACCCCAAGGGCAGCGACTACAAGCGCTACGCCGGCGCCAGCGTCATCACGCCCAACCGGGGCGAACTGGCCCAGGTCGCGGGCGCCTGGCGCGGCGAGGAAGAGCTGCGCGCCAAGGTCGAGACGCTGCGCGCCGACATCGACGTCGGCGCCGTGCTGCTGACGCGCTCGGAAGAAGGCATGACGCTGTTCGAAGCCAGCGGCGTCACTCACGAGCCGGCACGCGCCCGCGAGGTGTTCGACGTGACCGGCGCAGGCGACACCGTCATCGCGACGCTGGCCGTGATGACCAGCGCCGGCG
>NZ_JBFULE010000607.1:0-3232 GCF_056400485.1 Roseateles sp. P5_B10 | reverse complement strand
GCACGGCGGTGCGGCACTGGTTGGTCACGGCGACGTCCACGTGGACGTCCACATCGCCGTTCACGACGGGCGAGGCGTTGCTCACGCGCACATCCAGGCACTCGGTGCTGGCGGCATGGCTGGCGCTTGTGGCGACAACGGCAAGGGCAGCGGCGGTCAGCTTGAACCAGGTCTTCATGCAAGCTCCTGTCGGCCCCGGGTCGGGGCACTGGGTTGAAGAAGCCGCGGATTCTGGTGAGGTGGATGGCGTGCGTGTCGTGGGACAAACCTGTCCCATAAACCTGCTGCGTACTTGTCTAGACAGGGGGAGGACTTGCGGGTCGAGCGCCGGGCCGCTCCCTAGCCGGCCCGCGTTGGGCGATGTGCTTGCCGGTCAATCCGGCAAGCATCGCCGTCTCCTCGGGAGACCGACCAAGGTACTCCTTGGGCGAGAGGTCTCAGGCCGCGAGCAACTGTCTCAACACGAACGGCAGGATGCCGCCGTGGTAGTAGTAGTCCACCTCGATGGCCGTGTCGATGCGCAGCGTCAGCGGTACCTGCCTGACCGATCCGTCGGCGTAGGTGATCGTCATCGCCGCGTCGCCTTGCGGCTTGATCACCTCGGCCAGGCCGATGTCTATCGTCTCCGCGCCGGTCAGGCCCAGCGACTCCCAGCTCGTGCCGGCCTTGAACTGCAGCGGCAGCACACCCATGCCGATCAGGTTGCTGCGGTGGATGCGCTCGAAGCTTTTGGCGATGACGGCCTTGATGCCCAGCAGTTGAGTTCCCTTCGCGGCCCAATCTCGACTCGACCCGGTGCCGTATTCCTCGCCCGCGAAGATGACGGTGGGCGTGCCTTCCTGGATATAGGCCATGGCGGCGTCGTAGATGGTGGTCTGCTGGCCGCCCTTCAGCGTGTAGCCGCCTTCCTCGCGCGAGCCGTCGGGCCGGGCGGGCAGCATCAGGTTCTTCACCCGCACATTGGCGAAGGTGCCGCGCATCATCACGTCATGGTTGCCGCGGCGCGCGCCGTAGGAATTGAAGTCGGCCTTGGCCACGCCGTTGGCCGTCAGGAACTGGCCGGCCGGCGTCGTCTCCTTGAAGGAGCTGGCCGGGCTGATGTGGTCGGTGGTGATCGAATCGCCGAACAGCGCCATGACCTTGGCGCCCTTGACGCCCGACACCAGCGCCGGTGGGACCATCGTGAAACCCTCGAAGAAGGGCGGCTGGGCGATGTAGGTGCTCTTGGGCCAGTTGTAGACCTGGCCCTTGACGCCCTTGATGGCGTCCCACAGCTTGCCGGGCTTGGTGGCGACCTGGTCGTAGTTGGCCTTGAAGGCAACGGGGTCCATCGCATGCTTCATCAGCGCGTAGATCTCGTCGCTGCTGGGCCAGATGTCGCCCAGGAAKACGGGATGGCCCTTGCTGTTGTAGCCCACGGGCTGCGTCATCAGGTCGCGGGTCACGGTACCAGCGATGGCATAGGCCACGACCAGCGGCGGGCTGGCCAGGAAGTTGGCCTTGAGGTTGGGGTGGATGCGGGCCTCGAAGTTGCGGTTGCCCGACAGCACGGCCGCACAGACGAGGTCGTTGTCCTGGATGAGCTTGTTCAGCTCGGGCGTCAGGTCGCCGGCGTTGCCGATGCAGGTCGTGCAGCCATAGGCGGCGACGTTGAAGCCGAGCTTTTCCAGATAGGGCAGCAGTCCGGCCTTCTCCAGGTACTCGGTGACGATGCGCGAGCCAGGCGCGAGGGACGTCTTGATGTGCGGCGCCACCGTGAGGCCGGCTTCCACCGCCTTCTTGGCCAGCAGGCCCGCGGCCAGCAGCACGCTGGGGTTGCTGGTGTTGGTGCAGGAGGTGATGGCAGCGATCAGCACGTCGCCGTTCTTCACCGGCAGGCCCGATTCGGTGACGAAGTTCTGCGCCAGCTTGTCCGCGGGCTGGTTGAAACCGTTCTCGGCGGTGGGCTTGCTGAAGAGCTGCGCGAAGGTGGAGGCGAGATTCGTGATCTCGATGCGGTCCTGCGGGCGCTTGGGGCCGGCCAGGCTGGGCGCCACGGTGCCCAGGTCCAGCGAGACCACCGAGGTGAAGTCGATGTCGCCCGCCTTGGGCACGCCGAACATGCCTTGAGCCCGCCAATAGGCCTCGAAGGCCTCGATCTCGGCGGCGGTGCGGCCGGTGCCCTTGAAGTAGTCGACGGTCTTCTCGTCGACCGGGAAGAAGCCCATGGTGGCGCCGTACTCGGGCGCCATGTTGGCAATCGTCGCGCGGTCGGGCAGGGCCAGCGTGCGGGTGCCTTCGCCGAAGAACTCGACGAACTTGCCGACGACCTTGTGCTTGCGCAGGATCTCGGTGACGGTGAGCACCAGGTCGGTGGCTGTCACGCCCTCGCGCAGTTGGCCCGTCAGCTCGAAGCCGACCACGTCGGGCGTCAGGAAGTAGACCGGCTGGCCCAGCATGCCGGCCTCGGCCTCGATGCCGCCCACGCCCCAGCCGACGACGCCGATGCCGTTGATCATGGTCGTGTGGCTGTCGGTGCCGACGAGACTGTCCGGGTAGAAGACGCCGTCCTTGCCCTTGTGCACGCCGCGCGCCAGGTACTCGAGGTTGACCTGGTGGACGATGCCGAAGCCGGGCGGTACGACGCCGAAGGTGTCGAAAGCCTGCATGCCCCACTTCATGAACTCGTAGCGCTCGCGGTTGCGCTCGAACTCCAGCTTCATGTTCAGGTCCAGCGCCTTCTTGGTGCCGTAGTAGTCGATCATGACCGAGTGGTCGACGACGAGGTCCACCGGCACCAGCGGTTCGATGGCTTTGGGGTTCTTGCCCATCGCGGCGGCCACGTTGCGCATGGCGGCCAGGTCGGCCAGCAAGGGCACGCCGGTGAAGTCCTGCAGCACCACGCGAGCGACGACGAAGGGGATCTCATCGACGCGGGCGGCATTGGGCTTCCAGTTGGCCAGTTGCTCGACATGCTCGGCCGTCACTTTCTTGCCGTCGCAGTTGCGCAGCACGCTTTCCAGCACGATGCGCATCGAGATCGGCATGCGCGCCACGTTCGGGTAGGCCTCGGCCAGCTTGGGCAGGGAGAAAAACTGCCCGGACTTGCCTGCGGCGAGCTTGAACTTGGCCTGGGTGTTTGCAAACGCGTGGGCCGCGGGTTTCGGCATGGTTACTCCTATAGGATGACTGGGGTCTATTGGCCTGTGARTCGTCCCCGCGTGAGGTCCCGCTCAGGGCCAAATCTAGGCGC
>NZ_JBFULE010000606.1:0-3253 GCF_056400485.1 Roseateles sp. P5_B10 | reverse complement strand
GCTTCACCTACAGCGACCTGATGCTGACGGCACCGGGCGCCGGCGGCCAGGGTGGCGCCGGCTTCGCGCCCAATGCCATCACGCTGGACTTCAACCAGGGCTTCGCCTTCGACTTCCACTTTTTCATCCCCGTCAGCCAGGGCCTGCGCGGCGATGGCTTCACTTTCGCGCTGAGCGACACGGCCGGCGTCGGCGGCGCAGGCTCGGGCCTCGGCTATGACGGCCTGAGTCCGGCCAGCGTGGCCTTTGCCATCGACACCTTTCATTTCAACGGCGAACCGGTGTCGCCCAGCCTGCAGATCCTGTCCGGCGGCTCTGTGGCGCCGCTGGCTGCTACCGAAACCGGCCTGGGCGACGCCATCCGCGACCCTGACTTCCAGTGGTATGCCTCGGTGCAGTACACCCCCTCGGGGCTGAACGACAACGCCGGCATGCTGACCGGCACCATCGAGCACCTCAACCTCGGCACCTTCACGGTCAGCGCCCAGGTCAGCTTTGACCAGTTGGGCCTCGTCGGCACGCCGGTGTTCTACGGCTTCACGGCCGCCAACGGCCTGGCCACCGACGGCCACTTCCTCACCTCGGCCGTGCCGGTGCCCGAGCCGGGCAGCGGGGCCCTGATCCTGGCCGGCCTGGCCTGCCTGGCCATGCTGGCCCGGCGCCGCCGCGCGCGTTGACGTGATCCAAGTCGCTGCCCTCGGCCCGCGGCCCGCCTGCGGGACACCCTTTGACTGTCACGCCTCGGCCGCGACGTTGTAGACACCTGCCTCGGACAGGCGAAAGCCACAACGGCTGTAGAACTCCCGCAGGTCAGGCTCGAAGTCGACGTGCACCCAAGTGACCCCGCGCGCCCTGGCTTGCTCCAGCGCGGCAAGAACCAACGCCGTTCCGATACCGTGCCGCCGGCAACTGGGATGAACCGTGGGGTCCAGGACAAACGCATGCGTCTTGCCGTCCCAGGCGACGTTGACGTAGCCGACAAGTTCGGCCCCCCGGTACGCGCAGACGTAAGCCATGCTGGAGCGCAAGACGGGTTGAAATGTCGCAGGGCAATGGTTCGCCCAAGACGCAGAAAACAACTCGTTCAGTTCCAGGTCACCCAGGGGTGGCGAGAGCTTGTATTCRATGGCTGGCGCTGAATTCATGGGTGGCAAGTGGCTAGCTGGTGTTGCGAGCCCACTCAGCGACGAACGCGGTAGCGGATGTGGGTGGCCTCCGGGGTGTCGATCACCCGGACAATCTCCAACTCCACGCGCGAAGGCAACATCTCGAACAACCGGCGGCCACCACCGAGCAGGACCGGGATCTGGTGGATCTGCAACTCGTCCAGCACACCAGCCTCGAGCGCCCGTTGCGCCGTGTACGCGCCAAGCATCAGCACGATGCGATCCCCGGCGGCGGCCTTTGCCTGCGCCATTGCGCGCTCGATGCCGTCGGGCACGTAGGTCACCAACGGATAGTTCGCTACCGAAGGGCCCGGCGGCCGGTGGCTGGGCACGATGATCGGGACACCGTGGTTGTCACCGCCCCAGTGATCGACCTGCTCCACAGTGCGCCGCCCCGCCAGAATCGCGCCAGGTGAGTTCCACTCATCCCACAGTTGTCCGACCGCCCCAGATGGACGGGAGAAGTCCCCATACCACTCGTGCAACCGGTCGAATTCGTCGCCGCCGGGGTTGCCCACTTCGTCGTTCGGGCCAGCGATGTATCCGTCGAGTGACATCGACATGAAGAGTACCGATGTGGACATCTGAGGTCTCCTGCTGTCTCGAAGAATGGTCAGACGTACGCGATGCCGCTTGAGTGAGTGACGCCTGACGTTGAAGCTGTGCGGCGGACCGAGGCTTGCCGAGGGACGTCCGCTCGAGCGACCGGTTAGGCACCTGCACCTACTCGCAACTCTGACCAAAGCTGAGCGAAAACACCCTGGAAATTCTGAAACGCTTGGTGCAGCGCACGAATGTCCAGGTCGCTCCCTTCCGCGGACTTGGGACCGATCCAGTACCTCGAACTGTCGCCCCACGGCTCATGGACGACGCACGGAACGCCTCGATATAGGAATGTGAATCGATCGTCATTCCAGAGATTCCTCCGAACTTCTGTCACGCCTTCAGTTGAGCGAAGGAGCTTGTGCAGCGAATTAAATGTGACCCATAGGCTAGTGATCTCGAACGCAATCAAGAAGCCATCTTCTCGCAGAATCGGATACGTCCGCATTCAGGCGCCTAACGTGCAAGCCAAGCGGACGGCGAAGCCGTCCGCTGCAGCGGGATCACCGCACGGTTCATCAGGATCTCCCTGATGTTCGAATTCCAGATGAAAGCAGAGCCAATGCATGCGCTCGAAAACTTCATACGATTCTGCGTTTTTCTCCACCGGCAAATTGCAGCGGGCACAAATGAGCGGCGCGGCTGTCACGTCATCTCCCGTATGCCCAACGTAGACGTCACCGGCGACTTGCGGCTGTGAGGCGCATAGCGCCGGAAGGCCACAAGGCGTCCGAGTTAACGGGCAGGTTAGAGCTCAATCTTCGTCCTCCACCCAAATGCACGACGCGTAGCGCTGACTGATCGCCAGAACACCTGCATCGAACGTTGACTCGGTCAACGGGTTCCATCCGAAGCTGGAAGGACCCTGCTTCCGGGAAAAGTACTCCGACCAATCCGCATTGATATAGAACGTAGCACCGGGCTCCTGTGATGCAAGGAACTGATACGCCAGTTCCGTGGCGCGTGCGAGTGGCATCACTTCGCATTTGTAGGCCATGTCCTGATGAAGAATCGCCACCAGGACCTGGGCGGCCTTGTCACCGGGCACTTCCCGCAAGAAGCTCGGTTCAGGCGCTAGACCAAATACCGACATTAGCGCGCCAAGTTGTGGCTCTCCCAACACGTTCGTGCTTGCACATCGGACATAGCCAGCCTCTCGCTCAGCGGGAATGTCGTGAAACCACATCTTGAGCTTTATCGTGCGAGCTCAGCGGACGGCGAAGCCGTCCGCTGGAGCGAAAGGTTGAGCCGCATTCAAACCTGCCTGCGCCCGAAGGCGACAGGGAAGAACCTTGATTGCGAGGCTTGGAACGTCACCGACCATTCGCCGTACACATCGGCTTCGAGCGAGAAGTAGAAACTGCATTGGTCTTCTGTTTCGCCGGGCACGCGGCCCGACTCAACGCCCTCGAAGTGCCAGTCTCCTGGTGCGGCGACCTTAGCCCGGTCAACGAATGCGTCCAGGTATGCGACCGCCTTGGTCT
>NZ_JBFULE010000605.1:0-3254 GCF_056400485.1 Roseateles sp. P5_B10 | reverse complement strand
GTGTCCGACTCGCTGGAGATGGCCCGTTTCGGCCGCGACCACGCTGCACAAACCCTGGTCGTGGCCGGCGTGCGCTTCATGGGTGAGACGGCCAAGATCCTCAGCCCCGAGAAGCGTGTGCTGATGCCCGACCTGGACGCCACCTGCTCGCTGGACCTGGGCTGCCCCGAGGACGAATTCGCCGCCTTCYGCGACGCCCACCCGGACCGCCAGGTCGTCGTCTACGCCAACACCAGCGCCGCCGTGAAGGCCCGTGCCGACTGGATGGTGACCAGCTCCTGCGCGCTGGAGATCGTGGCCGACCTGCATGCCAAGGGCCAGAAGATCCTCTGGGCGCCGGACCGGCATCTGGGCCGCTACATCCAGGAAGAGACCGGCGCCGACATGCTGATGTGGAACGGCGCCTGCATCGTCCACGACGAGTTCAAGGGGCTGGAGCTGGAACTGCTGCGCGAGCAGCACCCGGGTGCACTGATCCTGGTCCACCCCGAATCACCCAAGAGCGTCGTCGAGCAAGCCGACGTCGTCGGTTCGACCTCGGCCCTGATCAAGGCGGTCGTCGAAGGCACTGCACCGGCCTATATCGTCGCCACCGACAACGGCATCCTGCACCGCATGCGCCAGCTGGCGCCGGGCAAGCTGCTGATTGAGGCGCCCACGGCCGGCAACAGCGCCACGTGCAAGAGCTGCGCCCACTGCCCCTGGATGGCGATGAACGGCCTGGCCAACCTGGTCGACTGCCTGGAGAGCGGCCAACCTCAAATCCATGTCGACGAGGCTGTCCGCGTGAAGGCTCAACGCTGCATCACACGCATGCTGGATTTCGTCTCGGCGAGAAAGACTGCCGCTGCCGGTATGACCCCGGGTATCGGCGCCGCCTGATGGGGCTATAAATCGGCATTCACCGTCCTTGACGAGGCCCGCCATGAATGCCGACTTCAGCTCCCTCTACAACCACCATGAGCGCGAGGTCTTCGGCGCGGTCATGGACTCGTCCACCGACTACCCCGACATCGCGGCCAGCAACGATCTGCTCTGCGATGTCTGCTGCGTGGCCCTGAACCGCCTGCCCCCGCGCTACATCCGCCATGAGGTGGACTTCAGCTTCTACCTGACCGAGCACGAACGCCTGGAGATCGACAACGCGATCGTCGAGGCGGTGAGCTATGCGTTCAACTTTGTGCAGGCGCGTACGGCGCTGCGGTCACGCAAATAGGCCGAGTCGGGCAGGAATGGAAAAGGCCCGCCTCTCACGAGGCGGGCCTTTCACAAGATTCCTTGAGGGAATCACTCCGTTGTAGATGGTCGGGGCGGCGGGATTCGAACTCGCGACCCTCTGCTCCCAAAGCAGATGCGCTACCAGGCTGCGCTACGCCCCGAACAAGCCTGCCATTCTAGCTCACAGGAACGAAGCGCCCCGTTCCGCTGATCAAAGCGGCTCTAACGGGCTCGCCCGGCTGCAGCATTTGCACTGCCGCGACATAGCCGCGCATCTGCTCCAGATAGGCCGGCTCGCGCTCCGGCGTGGCGCCGAGCTTGTAGTCCAGCACCCACCAGCAGCCATCGCGGCGCTGCACGAGGCGGTCGATGCGCTGGTCGTCGTCGCCCTGTCCCACCGCGACTTCGTTGCCGGCCCAGATCAGCTCGGCCGGGTCGAAGAAGGGCCGGCAGTCGGGGCTGGCCAGGATGGCCTGGGCCGCCTGGGCGAGTTGCTCGCGTGACTTGGCGTCCAGGCCGAAGGCCTGCGAGGCAGATGCCATCAGCGCCACCAGCGCCTGCGTCTGGCCACTTGCCGAGGCCCACTCCAGCACGCGGTGCAAGGCCTCGCCCACGCGGGCCAGGCGGTCGTCACGGGCCGTGCCATCACGTGCAGCCACTGCCGCTGGAGGCTGCCAGCTTGGCAGCGGCGCAATGGCTGGCGGCGCGGTGTTGGCCCGGCCGCCCGGTGTCATCGCAAGGGGCCAGCGGCGGGCCAGCGGTTGCAGCCGGTCCCACCAGCTGGTGGCCTGGCTGCGGCTCGGCGTGTGGCTGAGCACCACCGCACGCCGCGCCCGCGTCAGGGCAACGTACAGGCCGTTCAGCTCTTCGCGTTCACGCTCGGCACGCTCCTCGTCAACCAATGCCTGCAATGACGGCGGCGGCCTGGCTTCGGAGGCGAGGAAGGCCGCGCGCCGCGGCGCCGGCTGGCCCACCGGCCAGTCCAGCAGCAGGCCCAGCGTTTCGGCCTTGGGCGGCGCGGCGTCGGCATCGAGCAAAAAGACGACCTCGGCCTCCAGGCCCTTGGCGCCATGGATGGTCAGCAGTTGCACCGCGTCCGGCGCAGCAGCCGGCACGAACTTGATAGGCCGGCTCTTCAGCGCGCGCACGAAGCCGTAGAGCTGGGCATAGCGGCCGCCATCCAGGTCGAGCGCGGCACGCAGCAGCGCCTGCACGCTCTGCAGTCGCACGGCTGCATCTGCAGCGGGCACAGCCGCCGCGATGCGCATGAGCAGCTCGCCCTCGTGGACGATGCGGTCCAGCAGCTCGTGCGGCGTGCGCTGGCGCGCCTGCTCGGCCCAGCAGCGCAGCAGCCCTTGAGCGCGCGCCAGCGCCGGGCTGGGTGCGGCCAGGCCTTGCAACGCGGCCCACCAGGAGCGTCGCTCGGCGGGCGCATGGCCCAGCCACTGCGCTGTACCAGCGGCTTCGGCCAGCGTCAGCAGGTCGGTCTCATCGACGCCGAACAGCGGGCTGCGCAGCGCGCGGGCCAGCGACAGGTCGTGCCCTGGCGAGGCCAGCACGTCCAGCAACGCCAGCAGGTCGGCCACGTCGGGCAGCCCGGCCAGCGGCTGCTCCTCGGGCGCCGCATGCGGCACGCCGGCGGCGGTCAGCGCCTCGCTGAGCTGGCGCAGCGGGTCGCGCTTGCGGGCCAGCACGAAGAGGTCGCCCGGCTTGAGTTCAGGCCGGGCCTGCAGCAGCCCGACGATGGCCCCGCAGACGCGCTCGCATTCCGGCGCACGGCGGCTGATCTCCGCCTCGCGGCGGGGCTCGGTCAGGCTGGGGCGCCAGCGCAGCGGGTCAACGTCCGCCTGGGCGGGCGACGCCATGACCTCGGCGTCGAGGGCCCACAAGCCGGCCAGGTCGTCCACTTCGGCCACCTCGGTCGTGTGCACGCGAAAGCCTTGGTAGGCGCCGGCTCGCTGGGCGCTGTCGAAAGTGGCGTTCACGGCGGCCAGCACCTCGGGCGCGTTGCGCCGCGTGTGGTCGCAGGCCAGGCG
>NZ_JBFULE010000604.1:0-3256 GCF_056400485.1 Roseateles sp. P5_B10 | reverse complement strand
CTGCAGACTCCCGCCGGCCAGTGGAAGGCCGTCGCGGGCGAGCTGCTGGACGGCGCGACCTGGGGCGACGGGCGGCAGAACGACAAGGCCATCGTCTTCGACGGCAAGTCGGCCGGCCTGCAGCTGCCCGAGGGGCTGTTCAGCGGCCTGGGCGACTTCACCTTGTCTCTGTGGGCCAATGCCAATTCGCTGCGCACGGACAGCTGCCTGTTCTTTGCCGGGCACGACGGGTTTTCCTACATGCGCCTCGTGCCCAAGGGCCGCGTGGGGCTGCAGTTCGCCATCACCGGCGCGGGGTTCAACGACGAGCAGAACCTGGTCGCGCCGTGGTTCATGCCCATTCGCCGCTGGGTCCATCTGGCCGTCACGCTCAAGGGCACTACTGGCCGGCTCTATGTCGACGGCACAGAGGTGGCGAGGTCCGACGCCATGATGCTGTCGCCGCGCCAGGTCGGCGACCAGGTGGCCTTCCTCGGGCGCGACTGGGGCCATGCGTCATTCAACGGCCGCATCCAGGGCTTCCGCATCGAGGCGGGGGCCTTGAGCGCCGCCGAAGTCGCGGCTCTGGCGAAGTAGCGGTCGGCGGGGGCGCACCGGCGCGCCGTGCGCGTGCCGTGCGCCTCATTCCCGCAGTGCTCACCGGCGCCGGTACCCGGCCCGGCAGGGCAGCTGCTGGGCGGCCGGCTCGCGACAGGTCACTGCCGACAGCCGGCTCCGGACGCTGGCATTTGATCTATGTCAAACCGCGTTACGGCGGCGTTTCTAGAATTTGATGCATCAAAAATGCATCTTTAGAGGCGCCCATGTCAGTCCCTTCCCTTCAGTTCGACTCTCGCGGGCTCGCAATGTGTGACCGCGCCCCAGCGATCGTCGCCAAGCTTGACGTCCTGGCCGCCAACGAAACGCTGGAGCTGTTGATGGACGGGGAGCCCGGCTCGCTGGAGGCCCTGCTCAACGTTCACAGGCCCGGGATGTTCAGCTGGCAGAGCGTCGACCGCGGCCCGGACTTCTGGCGGGCGCGAGTCACAAGGCTTGGCTCTGCGCGCGGCACGTGCTGCGGCGCTTGCGGCGGCGCCTGACGTTCAACTGTTCCTGGCGTTCCAAGGAAATCACCATGAAATCCCGTAGCAATCTCTGGCGCTGGCTGGGGCTCATCTTCGTGCTGTCGTTCGGCGCCCTGGGCTACCTGGGCTGGCAGATCTATCTTTCCGCCCCACCCATCCCGAACCGGGTGGTCAGCGCCGACGGCGAGCTGTTGTTCACCGGCGAGCAGATCCAGCTCGGCCAGCAGGCCTGGCTGTCGGCCGGCGGCCAGCAGCTCGGCACGGTCTGGGGGCATGGCGCCTATGTCGCGCCGGACTGGTCGGCCGACTGGCTGCATCGCGAGGCGGTGGCCCTGAAGGCCCGGCGCCTGGCCGAACAGCAGCAAAGCGGCCTGACGGTCAGCGACGCGCAGCGCGCCGCCGTCGACCAGCTGGTGCGCGATGAAATGCGCCGCAACACCTACGAAGAGAGCAGCGGCGATGTGCGCGTCACCGCCGCTCGCGCCCAGGCCATCCGTGAGGTCGCCTCGCACTACGAGGGCCTGTTCGGCACCGAACCGGCGCTGGACAAGCTGCGCGACCAATACGCGATGACGGCCGGCGCCTTGCCCGAAGCCGAGCACCGCAAGGCGCTGGCGGCCTTCTTCTTCYGGTCGGCCTGGGCGGCCGTGACGGATCGCCCTGGCGAGGCCGGTCTGTCCTACACCAGCAACTGGCCGCACGAACCGCTGGTCGGCAACACGATGAGCACGTCGGCCGCGATGTGGTCGATGGTCAGCATCGTGCTGCTGCTGGCCGGCATCGCCGCGATGCTGTGGCTGCACCAGGGCGACGAAGAGCTCGCCGTCGTGCCCAAGGCCGACCCGCTGCTCGGCGCCAAGGCCACACCGTCGATGAAGGCCACGCGCAAATACTTCTTCGTCGTCATCGGCCTGATGCTGCTGCAGATCGGCATGGGCGCCATCACCGCCCACTATGCGGTGGAAGGCCAGGCCTTCTTCGGCATCCCGCTGGCGCAGATCCTGCCGTACACCGTCACCCGCACCATCCACACGCAGATCGGCATTTTCTGGATCGCGACTGCCTGGCTGGCCACGGGCCTGTACGTCGCGCCGCTGCTATCGGGCGCCGAACCCAGGCTGCAGAAGCTCGGCGTCGATGCGCTGTTCTGGGCCCTCATCGTCGTCGTGCTCGGCTCCACCATCACCGGCTGGCTCGGCACGCTGCAGCACCGCGGGTTCGATTTCAGCTTCTGGTTCGGCAACCAGGGCCTGGAATTCACGAGCATGGGCCGCTTCTGGCAGATCCTGCTCTTCGTTGGCCTGCTGTTCTGGGTCTTCCTGCTCGGCCGTGCGCTGTGGCCGGCGCTCAAGCGGCCTTCGGAAACCCGCGGCCTCATCGCCATGGTCTTCCTGTCGGCGACCTGCATCGGCGGTTTCTACGCGAGCTCGCTGACCTGGGGCCAGCACACCCACTACTCGATGGTCGAGTACTGGCGCTGGTGGCTGGTGCACCTGTGGGTCGAGGGCTTCTTCGAGGTCTTCGCCACGGCCGTCGTCGCGCTGATCTTCACCAACCTGGGCCTGGTGCGCCCCGCTTCTGCCAACCGCGCCATCGTCGCGGAGACCATCGTCTTCCTGTTCGGCGGCATCCTGGGCACGTTGCACCACCTGTACTGGACGGGCACGCCCACATCGGTCATTGCGGTCGGCTCAGTGTTCTCCGCGCTGGAGGTGGTGCCGCTGACGCTGATCGGCCTGGAAGCGCTGCAGACCTATCGCCGCGCCAAGGGCGTGGCCTGGCTGGGCGCCTACAAGTGGGTCATCCTGTCCTTCGTCGCCGTGGGCTTCTGGAACACGGTGGGCGCCGGCCTGTTGGGCTTCGCCATCAACCCGCCGGCCTCGCTGTACTACGTGCAGGGSCTGAACATGACGGCGGCCCACGGCCAYGCSGCGCTGTTCGGYGTCTACGGCATGCTGGGCATCGGCCTSATGCTGTTCTGCCTGCGCGGSCTGTACGACAGGGCGCTGCATGCCGACCGATTCCTCAAGCCCGCCTTCTGGAGCCTGAACATCGGCCTGGCGATGATGGTCTTCCTGTCGCTGCTGCCGGCTRGCATCTACCAGGCCTACCAGAGCATCACGAAGGGCCTGTGGTACGCCCGCTCGCCGGAGGTCATCCACTCCAAGGTGATGGAGACGCTGGTGTGGCTG
>NZ_JBFULE010000603.1:0-3264 GCF_056400485.1 Roseateles sp. P5_B10 | reverse complement strand
GCTCAGAGCCGCGCCAGCAGCTCGTACGAGCGCCGGCGCAGTGCATGGTCATGCACCGCGCAGGCGACGATGAACTCGTCTGCCTGCGTGCGCTCGCTCGTTTCCGCCAGCCCGGCGCGCACGGTCTCCGGCGAACCGACGATGGATTCACTCAGCATGCGCTCCACCTGCATGCGCTCAGCCGGTGACCACAGCGCATCCATGCTCGGCACCGGCTCGGGCAGCTTGCCGCGCCGGCCGCGCACCATGCCCAGGAAGCGCTGCTGAGCCGACGTGAACAGGTACTGCGCCTCGTCGTCGGTTGGCGCCACGATGATGTTCAGGCCCACCATCGCATGCGGCTTGGGGTGGCGAGCGCTGGGCTTGTAGGTGGAACGGTAGATCTGCAGCGCCTGCATCAGCATCTCGGGCGCGAAGTGCGACGCAAATGCGAAGGGCAGGCCGAGGTGAGCGGYGAGCTGGGCCGAGTACAGGCTGGAGCCCAGCAACCAGATCGGCACCTCGGTGCCCTGGCCCGGCACGGCACGCACTTGTGCCTGCGCGGCCAGTGGCGCGAGGTAGCTCTGCAGCTCCAGCACATCGTTGGGGAAACCGTCCTCGCCGCTGCTCTCCAGGCTGCGCCGCAGCGCGCGCATCGTCGGCCGGTCGGTGCCSGGCGCGCGGCCSAGGCCGAGRTCGATGCGGCCGGGRAAGAGTTSGGCCAGCGTGCCGAACTGTTCGGCGATGRYSAKCGGCGCATGGTTSGGCAGCATGATGCCGCCGGCGCCGACGCGGATGCGCTGGCTCGCCGCGRCCAATTGGCCGATCAGCACCGCAGTGGCCGAGCTGGCCACGCCTTCCATGTTGTGGTGCTCGGCCACCCAGTAGCGCGTATAGCCCAGCGTGTCGGCCAGGCGCACGAGGTCCAGGCTGTTCAGCAGGGCTTCACGCGTCGTGGCGCCTTCGACGACGGGTGCGAGGTCGAGGATGGAGAGCGGGGGCAGGGTAGACATGCAGGCATCTTGCCGGCGCCGGCTTGGCCCTGTCAGCCACCGGCTTTGCGCAAATGTGATTGCAACCAAGGCAGCAGGCGACCGCGGTAGGCCGAGGCGTCGAAGTCGTGCAGGTCCTCATGGCCGGCACCCGGCACYGGCCAGAGCGCCTTGGGCTCGGTCGCCGCGGCGAAAAGCTGCTCCGTCTCGACCCAGCGCGTCGAGCGATCCGCGGTGCCCGACGCGACCAGCAGCGGCGCGTGAACGGCCTTGATGGCTTCGATGGGGCGCAGCTCATGCACGCCCAGACCCAGGCGCAGCGGGATCTGCAGCAGCAACAGCGGTGCAGCCCAGGCGCCGGCCGGGCCGAGGCGCGCCACCAGGCGGTCTTGCACRGCATCGGTGATGGTGGGGTAGACGGACTCCAGCACCATGGCATCCAGCTCGGGTTGGCGCTCGGCGAACAACAGCGAAGCGCCGCCCAGCGACACGCCGATGCCGCCCAGCTTTTCGCCCGGCAGGCGGGCGTGCAGCCAGCCCAGCGCCGCCTGCACGCCCAGCGCCTCGCGGCGGCCGAAGCTGATGCGGTCACCGCTGCTTTCGCCATGCGAGGGCAGGTCGATCAGCAGGCTGCCAATGCCCTCGCGCTGCAGCCAGCGGGCGCGTTCCAGCATCTGCAACCGGTTGCCACGCACGCCGTGCAGCAACAGCACCGCGCCTTCACCCGGGCGGCCGGGCAGGAACCAGCCGCTGACCTGCTGGCTGTCGCCGTAGGGGAGGCGCAGCGCCTCGGCCCGCAAATCGGGCGGTGGTGGGCCGATGGAGTCGCGGGGCGGGCGGGTCAGCCATTCGCCGGCGGCCAGGCTGAACACGACAACACCCAGAGCCAGCAGCAGCGTGATGAGGAGCAAACGGTTCATGCGACGGAGGCTGCCTGCTCAAGCGCCGCGGCGTTGTCGGCGCACAGCATGCGAAACGGTAGGCTGATGCGCTCATCCGCCGCGGCGGCCTGCCAGAACCCGCGTGCGCGGGGCAGCACACGCAGCCAGCGATCCCGCTCCGTCGGCAGCGGCAGGATGGGTGTGAGCGGCGGGGACAGCACTTCGCCACCGGCCAGCGGTGCGTAGCGCATGGGGAGCTGGTCGTAGCTGGGCGCCAGGCTCAGACCCGCGGCGTCGTGGAAGAAGCACAGATTGCCGCCATGCATGTCGCTGTTGGCGATGAGTTGGCCGAAGAGCTGGCGCTCGGCGACCCGCTCGGCATCCGCCGTGCTCAGCAGGCCGTGGGCGGCCAGTGCAGCGGCCACCCGGGTCCAATCGTTCGTGGCCTCACCGACGAGGCCGGCATTGACGCTTTCGAGGCTGACGACCCCTCGCCGCCCGTGCGGGCCGATGCGGTCGAAGCGTTCGCTTTCCAGGAAGTGGCGCCCCTCATGTGCCAGCAGCCGGGTGTGCGCCGCCTCCAGCCCCAAGGCCGCCGCCGCCAGTTGCTCGCAGACCAGCAGGTCGCGCCAGCGCTGCACCGTTGCGGACTCGTCGGCGCCCGAGAACTTGACGACGCAATGCGGTGTCGCCATGCCTGCCAGTTCGCGTGCCACCGTGAACTTGGGAAATTCGCCGCCCGCCGATGAGCCGGGCAGTGCGCCTTCCATGGCCTGGGCTGCCAGTTCGGCGTAGCGGGCTGGCAGTCCTGCCTCATGCAGCGGCGCCGGCGACGCCAGCCTGGCATCGAGAAAACGGCGCAGGACGGCGTCTCCCACCAGCAACTCGCCCGGCAGGTCATCGCCGAGACTGCTCAGGGCCAATAGCAGGGCATCGTCGTCCCAACTGCGTGGGTCGGGGGACAGGCCCAGGCCGGCGGCATGCCGGCGCGCGAAGTTGCGGCCCAGGAAGCCCTGCGGCCGCAGGTCATAGAGCGGGTAGGGCAGGCCCTCGTACCAGCCGTCGCGTGCGTCGTCGGGCGCCGGCCAGGCGGCGGCCAGGGTGTCGAGATGGCAGCCTTGCGGCCAGATCGGGCGCAATTGGGCCAGGGCCTGAGGGCGGCCATCGGCAGCGATGCGGTAGAGCTGGGCCTCAACGCGTTGGCCACGGAAATCACGTCGCCAAGCGACGCGCCGACGCCGGGTCTGACCCGCCGCCACGACGGCGACACCGGCCGCCGCAACCAATCGCTGGGCGGTCTTGGTCGAGCAGCCCAGGGCCGCGGCGATGTCCGCCAGCCCCAGAGGGCCGCGTGGCCGCAGGAGTCGTTCGAGGCTGGTGAGGTCGGCGGACATGATTCAGGAATCGTGTCC
>NZ_JBFULE010000602.1:0-3271 GCF_056400485.1 Roseateles sp. P5_B10 | reverse complement strand
ATGTTGTCCGGCGCGATGTCGCGGTGGTAGCAGTGCTCGTTGTGCAGCACCTCCAACGCATCCAGCAGCGGCATCAGCCAGGCGCGCACTTCGGTTTCGGTCGACGGCCGGCCGAGTCTGGCCAACGCCTCCTTCAGCGTTCGCCCCTGGTAGTAGGGCATGGCCATGTAGGCGGTGCCGTTGCCCTCCCAGAACTGATGCACCTTGAGCAGCGCCGGGTGGTCGAAGCGGGCCAGCAGCTTGGCCTCGTTGACGAAGCTCCTCAGCCCGATCGCAAAGGTCTCTGCATGGTTGGGCGACTTGACCAGCACTGTCAGCGAATTGCCGGCGCGTGCTGCCATCGACGAGGGCAGGTATTCCTTGATGGCGACCTGCCGCTCCAGGGCGACGTCAGTGGCGAGATAGACGATGCCGAAACCGCCTTCTCCCAGCACCCGGTCAATGCGGTAGTCGTGGATGCGCGTGCCGGACGGCAGGGTGTGGCCCGGCGTCAGCTGGACCTCCACGGCGATGGTGGGCTCTACCGGGTCTTCTGGGGTTTTGCGCCCGGGTGGACCGCCAGCCGCTTCGCTCATTGCTGCGGGCGACCGGACGGCGGCGCTTCATGCAAGGCAGGCAGCGTGCAGCAGAACTGGATCAGCATGGAGCACAGCATGGAGCAGGGCCGGGATCGAAGTTCTGCGGATTATGCAGAGCCGACACCGTCTCGCCCGCCTGCTGGACGTCGGGCTTGTCCTAGGCGGTGTAGCGGGCCAGCCAGTTGAAGAACTCGCCGTACCAGAGCCGGCTGTTGCGCGGTTTGAGCACCCAGTGGTTCTCGTCCGGGAACCAGACCAGCCTCGAAGGCACTCCCAGCGATTTCAGTGTGTTGTAGTAGGCCAGGCCCTGGGCATCGGGCACGCGGTAGTCCAACTGGCCGTGCATGACGAGGGTCGGCGTCTTGAAGTGCTTGGCGAAGGCATGCGGGCTTTGGGCGGCGACACGGGCCGGATCATCCCAATAGGCCGCACCCAGCTCCTTGCGATGCCAGCTGTAGGCGTCGTCGGCATACATGGCTTGCCAGTCGTAGCAGCCGGCGTGGCAGACGTAGGCCTGATAGCGGCCGGCCTTCACGTGGCCGTTCATCCAGGCCACCATGTAGCCGCCATAGCTGCCGCCAGCGGCGACGACGCGCTTGCGGTCGACCCATGACTTCTTCAGCAGCCAGTCAGTGCCGGCCTCGACATCCTGCAACTCGTACTCGCCCCAGTGGCCAGTGATGCTGTCCAGGAACTCGTGGCCGAAGCTGGATGAGCCGTGGTAATTCACGCAGGCGACGACATAGCCCTGGCTGGCGAACACCTGATGGTTCCAGCGCCAGTGCCAGCTGTCACCGAAAGCAGTGTGCGGGCCGCCGTGGATGACGTGCATGACCGGCCACTTCTTCTTCGGATCGAAGCCCGGCGGGTAGGTCAGCCACATCTGCACGTCGTCGCCGCGCGCACCCTGGATCGTGACCTCCTCGTGGCGGCCGAAGCTGTGGGCCGCGAGGCGCTCGTCGTTCAGCGACTCGATGCGGCGCAGGCCATCGTCGCCCAGCACCGACAGCCGGGGCGGGAATGCCATGCCGTCGTGGTTGATGACCAGGAAGCCGGCCGACAGCGCGAAGCTGCCGACATGGCCTCCCTCGAAAACCCGTTCGGCGGTGCGGTCGCCCAGCGCGAACTGCCAGAGGTGGCGACGGCCGCGCTCCTCGGCGGCGAAGTACACCGCCTGGTCGTCCTCGGCCCAGCGCAGCGGTGCGCTGACCTCATGGTCCCAATCCTCGCTGAAGACGGCCCAGCGGCCCTGCTGGTCCAGCACGGCGAGCTGGTTCGGATGGTTGTGGCCCAGGGCCTGGTGGCTGGCCAGGAAGGCGAGGTGAGCGCCGCCATGGCTGTAGCGCGGCGCGGCGAAGTCCCAGTCGCCGTCCTGCAGCAGCGTCTGGCCCTGGCGCGTTCTCACGTCGATCTCGGCCAGCGCAAAGCGGCCGTCCAGCTTCTTCTCGGCGGTGGGGTCGAACGCGAAGGCGATGCGCCGGCCATCGGGCGACACGTCGAAGCAATTCACATCCGGCTCGGCGCGGCTCAGCTCCCAGGCCGTGCCCTCGAACAGGTCGCGCACCTTGCCCGTCTCGACGTCCATCACATGCAGATGCGGCACACGGTCCATCGGCAGGTGGTGGTCCCAGAAGCGGTAGAAGGCCTCGTCGGTGACGTAGGCGCTTTCCTTGCGGCTCTTGAAGTCGCGCAGCCGCGCGGCCTGGGCTGCGCCCTTCAGATCGGGCCAGACCCAGGACACGAAGGCGATGCGCCGGCCGTCGGGGAACCACTTGAAGGACTCGACGCCCGTGGGCACTTGGCCGACGCGGCGCGCCTCGCCGCCGTCCGGCGGGATCACATAAAGCTGCGTCTCCTCGTCGATAAATCGACCATTCGGACCGGCCTGCTCGCGCTTGGCGGTGAAGGCGATCAGGTCGCCACGCGGGCTCCATTGCGGGTTGCCGTCCTTCTCGCCCGCTTCGGTGAGGCGGCGCGGCTCGCCGCCCAGCGTCGAGAACAACCACAGGCTGCTCTGCGCGCGGTTGGCCTCCATCGAGTAGCGCGTGACACCGGCGGCGGCCTGGGCACCATCGGGGCTGAGGCTGGGTTCGCCGATGCGATCCAGGGCCCAGAGTGCATCGACGTCAAAGGCCTTGGATTGTCTTTTCATGTTCGCTGTCGAGTCAGTTGCCAGTTCAGGTGCGCCTTGACCTCGGGCCATTCGCCCATGGTCAGGCTGTACATGACGGTGTCGCGCACCGTGCCGTCGCGGCGCAGCGCATGGTGGCGGATCACGCCGTCGCGCCTGGCGCCCAGGCGCTCGATGGCGCGCTGCGAGGCGTGGTTGAAGTTGTCGGTGCGCCAGCCCACGAGCTTGGCGCCCAGGGTTTCGAAGGCGTGGGTCAACAGCAGCAGCTTGGCGGTCGTGTTGACGGCGCTGCGCTGCACACGCTGGGCATACCAGGTGTAGCCGATCTCGACACGCTCGATGGCCGGCACGATGTCGTGGTAGCTCGTTGACCCCAGCACCTCGCCGGTCGACGCATCCAGCACGGCGAAGGGCAGGCGGTGGCCGGCGGCCTGCCCGGCCAGGGCCGCTTCGACGTAAGTGACGGCCTCGTCGGGCGCAGGCACGCTGGTGAAGCGCAAGTTCCACAGTTCGCCGTCCGCGGCCGCGGCCTGCAGGCCGGGCACATGGCCCAGCGTCAGCG
>NZ_JBFULE010000601.1:0-3271 GCF_056400485.1 Roseateles sp. P5_B10 | reverse complement strand
CGACAGGGCCGCGAACTGGGCCGTGCCCAACGCGTTCAAGTTGTCGGTGGCGAGGTTGGCGAGCTGGGTGTTGGTCAGTGCCTGGACCTGGCCAGACGAAAGATTGGAGAACTGGCTGCTGCTCAGGCTGTTCAGATCGGCCGTACCGAGCGTGTTGACCTGGCTCGTGGTCAGGCTGTTGATCTGGCCGCTGCTGAGCGCGCGCAGCTGGTCGCTGGTGAAGGCGTCGAGCTGGTCGGAGGACAGGTTGCGCAGGGCGCCGGTGGTCAGCGACTTGATGTCGGCCGTCTCGATCGCAGCGATCTGCGCCGTGGACAGGCCGGTCACCTGGGTCGAGTTCAGTGCAGCGACCTGGCCCGAAGTCAGGGCGACCATGTCGCCCGTGGTCAAGCCCTTGATCTGAGCGGTGCCGAGGGAGGCGACCTGCCCGGTGGTCAGCGAGCCGACGGCATCGCTGGCCAGAGCACCGACCTGATCGGAAGACAAGCCGTTGAGGGCTGCGGTCGTGACGGCGCGCAGATCGGCCGTCTCGAGCTTGCCCAATTGGCCAGTGGTCAGCGCACCGAACTGGCTGGACGACAGGGCTGCGAATTGGGCGGTGCCCAGCGCATTCAGGTTGTCGGTCGCCAGGTTGGCGAGCTGGGTGTTGGTCAGCGCCTGGACTTGGGCCGAGGACAGGTTGGCGAACTGGCCGCTGGTCAGGCTGTTGAGGTCGGCCGTGCCCAGCGTATTGATCTGGCTGGTCGTCAGCGAGTTGATCTGGCCGCTGCTCAGCGCGCGCAGTTGGTCGCTGGTGAAAGCGTCGAGCTGATCGGACGACAGATTGCGCAGCGCACCGGTGCTCAGCGACTTGATGTCAGCTGTCTCAATGGCCGCCAGTTGGGCGGTGGACAGGCCGGCCGCCTGCGTGGAGTTCAGTGAAGCGACCTGGCCCGAAGTCAGAGCGACCATGTCGCCGGTGGTCAGGCCCTTGATCTGGGCCGTGCCGAGCGAGGCGACCTGGGCCGTGGTCAATGATCCGACGGCGTCACTGGCCAGCGCGCCGATCTGGTCGGAAGACAGGCCGTTGAGCGCGACGGTCGTGACGGCGCGCAGGTCGGCGGTTTCGAGCTTGCCGAGCTGGCTGGTCGTCAAGGCACCGAACTGGCTGGAGTTCAGCGCCGCGAACTGGGCGGTGCCCAGCGCGTTCAGGTTGTCGGTCGCAAGATTGGCGAGCTGGATGTTGGTCAGTGCCTGGACTTGGGCCGAGGACAGGTTGGCGAACTGGCTGCTGGTCAGGCTGTTCAAGTCGGCCGTGCCGAGCGTATTGACCTGGCTCGTGGTGAGGCTGTTGATCTGACCACTGCTGAGCGCGCGGAGCTGGTCACTGGTGAAGGCGTCGAGTTGGTCGGAGGACAGGTTGCGCAGGGCGCCCGTGGTCAGCGACTTGACGTCCGCGGTCTCAATCGCGGCCAGTTGCGCGGTAGACAGGCTGCCTGCCTGCGTGGAGTTCAGCGCCGCGACCTGGCCCGAGGTCAGGGCGACCATGTCACCCGTGGTCAGGCCGTCGATCTGGGCGGTGCCCAGCGAAGCAACTTGAGCGGTGGTCAGCGAGCCGACGGCATCGCTGGCCAGGGCACCGACCTGGTCGGAAGACAGGCCGTTGAGCGCGGCGGTCGTGACGGCACGCAGGTCAGCGGTTTCGAGCTTGCCCAGTTGGCCGGTGGTCAATGCGCCGAACTGGCTGGACGACAGGGCCGCGAACTGGGCCGTGCCCAACGCGTTCAAGTTGTCGGTGGCGAGGTTGGCGAGCTGGGTGTTGGTCAGTGCCTGGACCTGGCCAGACGAAAGATTGGAGAACTGGCTGCTGCTCAGGCTGTTCAGATCGGCCGTACCGAGCGTGTTGACCTGGCTCGTGGTCAGGCTGTTGACCTGGCCGCTGCCGAGCGCGCGCAGCTGGTCGCTGGTGAAGGCGTCGAGCTGATCGGAAGACAGGTTGCGCAGGGCACCGGTGGTCAGCGACTTGATGTCGGCGGTCTCGATGGCCGCCAACTGGGCGGTCGACAAGGTGCCGGCTTGGGTGGAGTTCAGCGAGGCGATCTGGCCCGAGGTCAGGGCGACCATATCGCCGGTGGTCAGGCCCTTGATCTGGGCGGTGCCCAGCGAGGCGACCTGTGCCGTGGTCAGCGAGCCGACGGCGTCGCTGGCCAAGGCGCCGACCTGGTCGGAAGACAGGCCGTTGAGCGCGGCGGTCGTGACGGCACGCAGGTCAGCGGTTTCGAGCTTGCCGAGCTGGCCGGTGGTCAGCGCACCGAACTGGCTGGACGACAGGGCCGCGAATTGGGCCGTGCCCAGCGCGTTCAGGTTGTCGGTCGCCAGATTGCCGAGCTGGTCGGTCGTCAGCGAACGGATCTGAGCCGTCGACAGATTGGCCATCTGGGCCGTCGTCAGCACATTCAGGTCACCCGTGGAGATGTTGACTAGTTGCGGGCTGGTGGTGAGCGCATTCAGCTGGGTGGACGACAGGGCGCGCAGCTGGTCGCTGGTCAATGCATCCAGTTGATCCGAGGACAGGTTGCGCAGTGCGCCGGTGGAGATGGCCTTGACATCGGCCGTCTCGATGGCGGCGATCTGGGCGGTGGAGAGCACGCCTGCCTGGGTCGAGTTCAGCGAGGCGACCTGGGCGGAGGTCAGGGCGACCATGTCGTCCGTGGTCAGGCCCTTGACCTGGGCGGTGCCCAGCGAGCCGACCTGTGCCGTGGTCAGCGAGCCGACGGCATCGCTGGCCAAGGCGCCGACCTGGTCGGAGGACAGGCCGTTGAGCGCAGCCGTCGTGACGGCACGCAGGTCAGCGGTCTCGAGCTTGCCGAGTTGGCCGGTGGTCAGCGAACCGAACTGGCCGGAGTTCAGGGAAGCGAACTGGCTGGTGCCCAGCGCGTTCAGGTTGTCGGTGGCGAGGTAGCTGAGCTGCGTGCTGGTCAGCGCCTGGACCTGGCCCGAGGACAGGTTGGCGAATTGGCCGCTGGTCAGGCTGTTCAGGTCGGCCGTGCCCAGGGTATTGACCTGGCTCGTGGTCAGGCTGTTGACCTGGCCGCTGCTCAGCGCGCGGAGCTGGTCGCTGGTGAAGGCGTCGAGTTGGTCGGAGGACAGGTTGCGCAGGGCGCCCGTGGTCAGCGACTTGACGTCCGCGGTCTCAATCGCGGCCAGTTGCGCGGTAGACAGGCTGCCTGCCTGCGTGGAGTTCAGCGCCGCGACCTGGCCCGAGGTCAGGGCGACCATGTCACCCGTGGTC
>NZ_JBFULE010000600.1:0-3276 GCF_056400485.1 Roseateles sp. P5_B10 | reverse complement strand
GGATGTCGCTGCCCCAGGCCGAGCCGGCGATCTGCGCGCGCAGCCGCCAACCCATGCGGGCCGCCCAGGCCAGTGAACCGTGGGAGGTCAGGTAGTGCGCGTGCAGCCAATCGGCGTCTGTATCGGCCAGCCAGGCACCGACCTTGGGCAGCATCTTGATCAGGGCCACATTGCCGCCGCCATGGTCGGGAGCCGTGTTCAGCGCCAGCCGGCGTGCGTCGGGAAGCAGATGATGGAACTCGGGCAGGAAGCCGCGCGACGAGATCGCGTGCAGTTGCACACGCGGATTGAGCGCGCGGGCCCACTTCAGCAGGTGGGGGCTTTCTCCATCACCGATGAGGACGAGCTTGATACCGCCACTCAGCATGGCTTGGCCCAGGCTTCGTAGGCTTCACGCAGCTCGGGATGGCGCGCCAGCAAGGCTGCATCGCGCTCGCGTGTGTCGCCCACCTGCCGGGCGGGCTGGCCGGCCATGATGGCGAAGTCGGGTGCGGCGCCGCGCAGCTGCGAATAAGCGCACAGGATGGCACCCTTGCCGAGCGTGCTACCGGGTTCGATGAGGCTGTGCGGGCCAACAAAGCTGTAGGCGCCCAGGCGGATCGCCCCCTTGCGGTAGCCCGGCAGCTCGCCGCCCAGCACCGCGCTGCGACGGCCGTTCACGCGCAGGGCGTTGTGGGTGCTGTGGGTCACGATGGAACAGAAGTTCGTGATCTGCACGCCCTCTTCGATGRCCAGGCCCGYGCTCGCGTCGATGAAATTGAACTGGCCGATGAAGACGTGGTCCGCCAGCTGCAGGCCGCCCTCGCCTTCGATGCAGGTGCTGGGTGCGATGCGCGAATGCGGCGCGCCGGCCTCGCCGAAGAGCATGCGAAAGCCGAGCAGCCTCAGCAAGCGGCGGCGCAGGCGGTTGATGAATACGCGCATCATTCCCAGGTCCAGAGTGCCCAGAAGAAGTAGCCGAAGTAGAGCAGCATCGCCGCGGACACGCCCCAGCCGGCACCGGCCAGGCCGCCCAGGTAGATGCCGGCCGCCAGCCCGCCGATGAACATCGCCTGCCCGACCAGCGCCAGCTTCAGCGCCCAGGCCTGTGCACCCCAGGCCATGGTGACGACGGACAGCGGCGACGCGATGAAGTGCAGCGCGACATAGGGTGCCAGCGAGCGGGCCAGTTCGCCGGCGCCGCGCCATTCGGGGCCGAAGACGGTGGCGAACAGCCATGGCCCGAAGGCCAGCAGCGCGAGCATCAGCGGCAGCGCGATGGCCGTCAGCAGCAGCAGCTTCTTGCGCACCAGGGCGCGGGCTTCGCTGCGGCTTTCGGTCTGCGTGAGGCGGGGGTAGAGGGCCTGCGACAGCGAGCCACCGACGAGGCTGGCCGGCGCCTTCAGATAGCGCAGTGCCAGCGCCCAGGCGCCAGCCTCGGGCGAACCCAGCCAGGCGGTCAGCAGCGCGATGGCCAGGGTGTCCTGCAGCGCGCCGGCAAAGGCGTGCGGCGTGTTCAGCAGCGGGAAGTCGCGATGCTTCTCGGCCATGGCGCGCAGCGGCTGGGGTGCCAGCAGGCCACGCCAACCGCGGGCGGGGGCCGGCTGCGCCTGCAGGGCTGCGGCAGCAGCCGTGGCCAATGTGGCGCCGCCGATCAGCCCCCAGGGCCCCGCCTGCAACAGGCCGAAGCCAACCTGTGCAATGGCGCCGCCGCCCCACTGCACGACACGGCCCCAGGCCAGCACGCCAAACCGACCGGCTCGAGCCGCCCATTGCGCCAGCGCCTGGCTGGCCGCGGCCGCCAGCACGGCCGGCGGCAACGCGGCGGCAACGGGAAGATCCGCCCAGATCATCCAGGCCCCGCCGACGACGATGGCCATGGCCGTCATCGCCAGCAGCACGCGCAGGCACAACGCCAACAGCGCCGCGGCGCCCTCTTCGCCCGTCTCGAGCGCCAGCGCGRACTCGTAGCGCGCACAACCGACAACGGCCAGATTGCTGGCTACCGTCCACACCAGAGAGAACTGGCCGTACTCGGCCGGCGTGTACAGCCGGGCGATCCAGGGGCCCAGCAAAAGCGGCACGGCCTGGGCCAGCGCGCTGCCGGCAAGCAAGGTGAGAGTGGCGCGCGTCAGGCTGTGGGAGGTCATCAAGGCGCGAGATTCTAGAATCGCTGGTTCGACTGAAGGCCCGCAATGACCACAACGACTCCGACTCCTGTTTCGACCGCTCAGGCCGACGACAACCAATTGATCGCCGAGCGCCGCAGCAAACTGGCCGCACTGCGGGCCACCACAGCGGTGCCTTTCCCCAATGACTTCAAGCCCCAGCACCGCGCCCAGCCCCTGCAGGCCCAGTACGGCGAGGTGCCCAACGAGGAGCTGGAACCGCAAGCCGTCAAGGTCAGCGTGGCCGGCCGAATGATGCTCAAGCGCATGATGGGCAAGGCGAGCTTTTGCACGCTGCAGGACGCCACTGGCCGCATCCAGCTGCGCGTGACCATCGACAACGTTGGCCCCGAGGTCTACGACGCCTTCAAGCACTGGGACCTGGGCGACATCATCGGTGGCGAAGGCACGTTGATGAGGACCAAGACCGGCGAGCTGTCCGTCGCAGTGACGACGCTGCGCTTGCTGACCAAGAGCCTGCGCCCGCTGCCGGACAAGTTCCACGGCATGACTGACCAGGAACAAAAGTACCGCCAGCGCTATGTCGACCTGATCACGGACGAAGACGCCCGCAAGCGCTTCACGGCGCGCTCCAAGGCGGTGTCGGCCATCCGCAGCTTCATGGTGGACCACGGCTTCCTGGAGGTCGAGACGCCCATGCTGCATCCGATCCCGGGCGGCGCCAACGCCAAGCCCTTCAAGACCCACCACAACGCGCTGGACCAGGAGATGTTCCTGCGCATCGCGCCTGAGCTCTATCTGAAGCGCCTGGTCGTGGGCGGCTTCGAGCGCGTGTTCGAGATCAACCGCAACTTCCGCAATGAAGGCATCTCGGTCCGGCACAACCCCGAGTTCACGATGATGGAGTTCTATGCGGCCTACTGGACGCATCATGACCAGATGGACTTCACGGAAGCCGTGCTGCGCCACGCGGCGATTGCCGCAACCGGCAGCGCCGCGCTGACCTATGCCGGCAAGCCGGTGGCGCTGGACAAGCCGTTTGCGCGCGTGTCGGTGCGCGACTCGCTGATCCAGTTCGCCGGCCTCACCGAAGCCGAGGCCGATGACGCCGACGTGCTGCGCGCCAAGGTCAAGGCCGCCGGCGAAGAAGCGCCCGCCCGCTGGGGCC
>NZ_JBFULE010000599.1:0-3302 GCF_056400485.1 Roseateles sp. P5_B10 | reverse complement strand
CCGTGGCTGACAGCAGCGCTTCCACTTCGGACTCGGACGTGATGTCACCGCGCACGGCGGCGACGTTGTCCTTGCCGCCGGCCTTCAGCAGGTTCTGGCGGGCTTCTTCCAGCGCCTCGGCGTCGATGTCGGTCAGCATCACGCAGGCGCCTTCCTGCAGCAGCTGGCGCGCCACCGCCTGGCCGATGCCACCGGCGCCGCCGGTGACCAAGGCCACGCGGCCGGCCAGGCTCTTGGGCTTGGGCATGCGCTGCAGCTTGGCTTCTTCAAGCAGCCAGTACTCGATATCAAAGGCTTCCTGCTCGGGCAGGCCGACGTATTTGTCGACGCCGTTCGCACCGCGCATCACGTTGATGGCGTTGACGTAGAACTCGCCGGCGATGCGGGCCGTGGCCTTGTCCTTGGCGAAGGACAGCATGCCCACGCCGGGGATCAGGTAGATGATGGGGTTGGCATCGCGCACGGCCGGGCTGTTGGCGCGCTTGCAGCGCTCGTAATAGGCCACGTAGTCGGCGCGGTAGTCTTCCAGCGCCTTGTCCAGGCCGGCCAGCAGCGCGTCGACGTCGGGCTGGGTCGGGTCGAAGTCCAGCACCAGCGGGCGGATCTTGGTGCGCAGGAAGTGGTCGGGGCAGGACGTGCCCAGAGCGGCCAGGGCGGCCAGGTCCTTGCTGCCGACGAACTCCAGCACCGCGGCGCTGTCGTTGAAGTCGCCCAGCTTGCGTTCGCTGGCGCTGATGCGGCCGCGCAGCGCGGGCATCAGCTTGGCGGCGAGGGCTGCGCGCTCTTCGGCGGGCAGGGTGATGGTCTTGACGCCGCCGAACACCGGCTGCTTGATGTTCTCGGCCAGCCACTGCTCGGCCAGGCGGATCATCTCCAGCGTGATCTCGTAGCAGCTCTTGGCCGTGTCGCCCCAGGTGAACAGGCCGTGGCCTTCCAGGATGATGCCCTTCAGGTTCGGCTGCGACGTGGCCAGGGCTTCGAGTTTGAGGCCCAGGTCGTAGCCGGGGCGCTGCCAGGGCAGCCAGCCCAGCTGGCCGCCGAAGATCACTTCGGTCAGGCGGCGGCTATCGGCACAGGCGGCGATGGCGATGATGGCGTCAGGGTGCATGTGGTCGACATGCGCCTTCGGGATATAGGCGTGCAAAGGCGTATCGATACTCGCCGCTCGCGGATTCAGATTGAAGGTGCAGTGCGGCAGGTAATCCACCATCTCGTCTTCATGTTCCAGGCCGCGATAACGTTGCTTAAGCGCCTGCAGCTTGTCCATATAGAGCGTGGAGAAACCATCCAGCTTGATGGACCCCAAATCGCCGCCCGAGCCCTTGACCCACAGTACCTCGACATCCGCGCCGGTCAGGTGGTCGCGCATCAGAACCTTGGCCGAGGTATTGCCGCCGCCGAAATTCGTCACGCGCAAATCGGAGCCCAACAGATTGGAGCGGTAGAGCAGCAGTTCGGGTTCGCTCAACTTGGCTGCCACGGCATCGTCCCACTTGGAGACGATGGGAGCCGTATCTGAGAATTTGGCGGGAGTTTGGGAATTTGCAGTCATCAGCTTGCCTGTATTCAGTCCGTCATTCATCTCCGTGAGCGCAGCCTGCGACCCGGAGCCCGCCATTCGCGGGATTAGCGGAGCGCAGTGTGGGCCGAAACAGCGCGCCACGGTCAGCGCCGGCGCAGGAAATCAAAAGGATGAGCGAATGCATCGGCCGCGGCACCTCCGCTCACGAAACGCTCATGGCCGTGAGCGTTTGCTGATTGACCTTGTCACGCAGCTGACGTAATCTGCACTTGGAACAGCGTTTCACCCAGGCTTTGATCGCTTCTGAGCGTGAGTGAAGAGGGCTGTTGCAGCCGGCGCCTACGCTCACCGGCTGCGATCAAGGAACCGGCCTCAGCCGGGCCGCCAAGCCAAGCGACGCCTGCCCTCCAGAGGCTGGGCGCCATAAATACGAGACAACGGTCGCCACCGATTCTCCGGGGCGCCCGATAAAGGTGATCCCCATGATCAATCACAAGCGTCACAAGCGTCTGCTCAAATTGCTGGACGAACGCGAGCACGCCAGCGTGCAGCAATTGATGGACTGGTTGTCGGCCTCGGCCGCGACGGTGCGGCGGGATATTTCCTGGCTGGCCGCAAAAAACCAGTTGACCCGCACTCGAGGCGGCGCGCAAAGGTTGGAGCAGAAGAAAAAGTCATACACGCTGTCCAGCGAGACTTTTCAAAACAATGCCCAGCAACATACCGCCGCCAAGCGCGCCATCGCGCGTTATGCCACCTCGATGTGCAATGACGGAGAAACCATCATCATCAATGGCGGTACCACCACCTTCATGATGGCGGAGTTTCTCGTCGAGAAGCGGCTGAAGATTCTCACCAACTCCTTCCTGATGGCCGAGCGCCTGCTCGTCACCAGCGACAACGAGATCATCCTGCCCGGCGGCAAGGTTTACCGCGAGCAGAACGTCATCCTGAGCCCGTTCGAGAACGACGTCGCCCAGCACCACTACGCAGCCAAGATGTTCATGGGCGTCTACGGGCTGTCCATCCTGGGCCTGATGGAGGCCGACCCGCTGCTGATCCAGGCGGAGAAGCGCCTCATCAGCCAGGCGGAGGAGCTGATCGTGCTGGTGGACAGCTCCAAGTTCCAGCGCAAGGCGGGCCTGGTGCTGTGCGGCTTGAACCGCGTGTCCACCGTCATTACCGACACCGGCGCGTCCGACAGCGCCGTGCAACTGCTGGAGCACTACGGCGTGCGTGTCATCACCGTGGAGCCTGAAGCCGTGGACCCTCGCGTGGTGGAGGCTTCGGCGCTGAGCTCGCATGACTATGCGGCCGTGYTGGAGTCGGGCTCCTACCACCGGCACGCGGGGCTGGTGTCTTGAGTCCTGGGGCCGGTGATCTCGTTTCAGGCATCGTTGTCCTCGACATCGGCAAGACCAACGCCAAGCTGACCCTCATCGACGCGGCTGGCAAGACGCTGGCCGAAGCGCGCACGCCCAACACCGTGCGGCGAGACGGGCCCTATCCGCACCACGACACCGAGAGGCTGTGGGGCTGGATGCTGGACCAGCTGCGCGAGCTTTCCACGCTGGCGTGCATCCGCGCCATCGTGCCTGTCACCCATGGCGCGACGGCGGCATTGATCGATGACGCCGGCCTTGTGCTGCCGGTGCCTGACTATGAGCATGTGCCGGGCGACGCCGTCGATGCCGCTCGCTATGACACGCTGCGGCCGCCGTTCGACGAGAGCGGTTCGCCGCGGCTGCCGGCCGGCCTCAACCTCGGCCGCCAGCTGGAC
>NZ_JBFULE010000598.1:0-3320 GCF_056400485.1 Roseateles sp. P5_B10 | reverse complement strand
GGGCCCAGCGAGCCGGCCTCGAAGACGCGCACGGRGCCCAGGCCACCGCCGTAGAAGTTCTTGAAGATGGGATAGGGCTTGCCGCCCAGGCCCACGCCCCAACCCAGTTCGCTGTTGATGCCCAGCGTGATCTTGTTCGTGACCTCGAAATACTGCTGGTACTGCAGGTTGATACGCGCGAACCGGGCGTCGCCGATGGCGCTGGTCTCGACGTTGACGCGCTGGTACTTGCCCTTGAGCGGAGAGATGACGCTGTCGCGGCTGTCACGCTGCCAGCCGATGGTGAATGGGATGGAATTGCTGCGCTGGCCGAACTGGTTGACGAACAGCAGATAGCTGTTGGGCAGACCCTTGGACGTCGTGATGTCGGTCTGCTCGTAGCCAAGGCCAAAGAAGACGGTGTCGATTTCCGAGAAGGGCACGCCAAAGCGGATGGCACCGCCCTTGGTGACGTACTGGTATTCCTCGCCCAGCGTGTTGATCGGGCGCGTGGTCCTATAGAACACATCGAGCGAGCGCGACRCACCGTCGACCGTGAAGTAGGGGTCGACCGTGCTGACCTGCACCTGGCGGCCCGTGCGGGCGGTGGCCAAGTCGATGCCGAGGTAGTTGCCCGAGCCGAACACGTTGTCCTGGCGGATGGAGCCGGTGAAGGACAGCTTGGTCTGGCTGGAGTAGCCCGCACCGACCGTGATGGCGCCGGTGGGGCGCTCGACGACGGTCAGGATGACGTCGACCTGATCCTRGGCGCCCGGCACCTCCTGGGTGTCGATGCTGACTTCCTTGTCCTTGAAGTAACCCAGGCGCTCGACGCGATCACGCGAGGACTTGATCTTCTGGCCGTCGTACCAGGCCGCCTCGAACTGGCGGAATTCGCGGCGGATGACTTCGTCACGGGTGCGCGAGTTGCCGGAGATGATGACCTTGCGCACGTAGACGCGGCGCTGCGGCTCGGCGACGAAGGTGACGACGACCTGGCCGGTCTCGCGGTTGATGTCGGGGCGGCTGTCGACGCGGGCGAAGGCATAGCCATAGGTGCCGAACAGGTCGCTGAAGGCGCGCGTGGTGTTGGCCACCGCTTCGCCCTGGTAGGCCTGGCCGGGCTTGAGGAAGACGAGGTGCTTGAAGTCCTCCTCGCGGCCCAGGTAATCACCCTCGAGCTTGACGCCCGTGACGGTGTAGGGCTGGCCTTCGCTGACCGTGATGGCGATGCTGATGCTCTGCTTGTCCGGCGAGATCGTCACCTGCGTGGAGGTGACGGCGAACTCCAGGTAGCCGCGGTTCAGGTAATAGCTGCGGATGGTTTCCAGGTCCGCGTTCAGCTTGGCGCGCGAATAGCGGTCGGTCTTGGTGTACCAGGTCAGCCAGCCGGTGGTGGTCTGCTCGAGCAGACCCATCAACGTGCTTTCGGAGAACACCTTGGAACCCAGAATCCGGATCTCGGCGATCTTGGCCGGCTCGCCCTCCGTCACATTGAAGCTGACGTTGACGCGGTTGCGCTCGATGGGCGTGATCGTCGTCGTGACCTCGGCACCGTAGAGGCTGCGCGTGAGGTACTGGCGCTTGAGTTCCTGCTCGGCACGGTCGGCCAAGGCCTTGTCGAAGGGCTTGCCTTCGCCGATGCCGACGTCCTTCAGCGACTTGGTCAGCGCCTCGGTGTCGAACTCCTTCAGGCCGACGAAGTTGACGTTGGCGATGATGGGCCGCTCGTCGATGATGACGACGACGGCATTGCCGTCGATGCTGATGCGCACGTCCTTGAACAGGCCCGTGGCGAACAGGGCACGCRGCGCGGCAGCGCCTTTTTCATCGTTGTAGGTGTCGCCGATGCGAAAGGGCAGCGACGCGAACACGGTGCCCGGGTCGGTTCGTTGCAGGCCTTCGACGCGGATGTCCTTCAGCACGAAGGGATCTGCCGCCCAGGCTAGCCCCGACTGGAACATCCCCGTGACAGCCAAAGCCAGCAAGCCGAGGCGGAAGGGGCGACGCTTCGCTCCCGAACTGAAAGGAAAGGACATGGGAACCGGGGAGTGTCAGTGCCAGCCCGCGAGGCGGGCGACGTCGTTGGAAAGGGCCAAGGCCATCATCAGCATCAGGATCAGCGCGCCAGCGCGCTGCAGTTGCCGTTGCCACCATTCGGAGACGGGGCGGCCACTCAAACCCTCGAAAAGATGATACATGAGGTGCCCGCCGTCGAGCATCGGCAGCGGCAGCAGGTTCAGAATCGCCAGGCCGAGCGAGATCTGCGCAAGCCGTTCCAGGTAGTAACTGGGCCCGGCCTTGGCGGCATCGCCGATCGCCTCGGCCATGGTGAGCGGCCCGCTGAGCAGCTTCAACGAGGCCTGGCCGGTCAGCATGCGCCCCAGCATCCGGACGGTGGTGACCGCCATGTCCCAGCTCTGCGTCACGCCCTGCCACAGGCCGTCGACCAACCCGTAGCTGATGCTCACGCGCTCCAGCGGCGACCCCACGCCAATGCCCAGCCGCGCCACGCGCTGGCCCGCCTCCTGCACCAGGCGCGGCGTCATTGCCAATTCCAGCACCTGGCCGGCTCGCTCGATCCGCCATTGCATGGTGCGTGGCGTGTCGCCATCGCGCGCCATGCGGATGGCATCGCGCAGGAAGGCGGCGTCGGGCACGGTGCGGCCATCAATGGCCAGCACACGATCGCCTGCCATCAGGCCGTCCGCCGCCCCCGCACCGCCGTCAGCCACGCGGCTGATCACCGGCTGCGAAAACGGCGTCAGGCCGATGTCCGCGATCAACTGCGCATCCGGCGCGCGGCCCACCAGACGCTCGGTCTCGAGGCGCACGCTGCGCGGCGAACGGCCATGGGCGTCACTGACCGACAGGTGCAGGCTTTCGCCCAGCACCTGGGCGCGCAGCATCGCCGCCTGCAGGTCGGGCAGTGACCGGACGGGCTGCCACTCTCCTTCCGTGTCGGAGGCAGCCAGCACGGTGTCACCCGCACGCAGACCAGCTCGCTCCGCCAAGGAGCCGCTGGTCGGGGTACCGAGCAAGGCCTTGGGCTGGTCGATGCCCATCCAGGCCACCACGGCGAACAGCACGATCGCCAGCAGCCAGTTGGTCAAGGGCCCGGCCGCGATGATGGCGGCGCGCTGGCGCAGCGGGCGCTGATTGAAGGCCTGCTCGCGCTCGTGCGGCGCCACGGGCGCGTTGCGCTCGTCCAGCATGAGCACATACCCACCCAGCGGAATGGCGCTGAGCGCGAACTCGGTGCCGCCGCGGCCGATACGACGCCAAAGCACCGGGCCGAAACCGATCGAGAAACGCAGCACCTTGACCCCACACGCCCGGGC
>NZ_JBFULE010000597.1:0-3342 GCF_056400485.1 Roseateles sp. P5_B10 | reverse complement strand
GCCATCTACGGCACCCGCCCCTGGCGCATCTACGGCGAAGGCCCTACCAAGGTCAGCGGCGGCATGTTCAGCGAAGGCAGCTCCAAGCCGCTGACGGCCGAGGACATCCGCTTCACGACCAAGGGCGGCGTGCTCTATGCCATCGCGCTGGGCTGGCCCCGTGACGGCCTGCTGCGCATCCCCACCTTGGCCCAGGGCTCGGCACTCGCCCCCGGCGCCATCGAGAACGTGCAGGCTGTGGGCTCGCCCGACAGCCTGAGCTTCACGCGCAACCACCGTTGGCTGGAAGTGAAGCTGCCGCAGGGCCTCGCCGGCTCGCCGGCGGTGGCCATCAGGATCCGCGGCGCAGTGGTCTGAGCAACACAACCGACTGACCTCTTGCATCCCCCGTTTTCGCCTCGCGCGACCTGACGACACCTCATGAAGAAGACCACTCCCATCGCCACCGCCCTGCTCGCGCTGGCCGCAGCTCAGGCCCAATCGGCCGACATCGTCATCACCTCGCCAGGCGGCCTGGTCGCCATCCGCATCGCCGACGACGGCGCCAGCTACAGCGTGGTCCGCCGCGGCGAGACCGTGATCACCCGCTCGGCGCTGGGCCTCGAACTCGAAGGCCAGCCCGCCTTCGGCACGCTGAAGCTCGAATCACGGCAGGACGCGGCGGAAGACCGCGTCATCCCCTTGGTCGCCACCAAGGCCGCGACCGCGCGCGACCACTACCGCAGCGCAACGCTGAGCTTTCGCGAAGCCGGCGGCGGGCGCCGCCGGCTGCTCGTCGATGCGCGTGCGTATGACGACGGCGTCGCCTTCCGCTACCGCATTGAGGGCAGCGCCCCCGTCAAGCTCAAGGGCGAGCAGACCACCTTCGTGCCGGCCGGCGATCCGTCCTGCCTGCTGACCCCGGTCGACGGCGGCCACGAAGCGCAGTTCGAACGCCAGCGCATCTCGCAACTGAAGTCCGACGCGGTCTTCGACATGCCGGTGGTCTGCGCCACACCGTCGGGCCGCACCCACTACGCCATCACGCAGGCCCACCTGCAGGGCTACACCGGCGCCTCGTTCCGCCGCGAAGGCGAGGCGTTGCGCCTGCAGCTGTCCGGCGTTCCGGGCCGCCAGGGCCCCGCCTTCGTCTCGACGGGCGGGCTGACGACGGCCTGGCGCGCAGTCATGATGGCCGACCGCGCCGGCGACCTGATCCCGTCGCACCTGGTCGGCAACCTCAACCCGGCACCGACCGGCGACTTCAGCTGGGTCAAGCCCGGCAAGACGACCTGGGACTGGTGGTCCGGCCCGCTGGAGGGTGTCAAGCCCGATCTGGCCGCCTACAAGCGCTTCATCGACTTCGCCGCCGAGTCCGGCTTCCCCTACCACCTGATCGATGCCGGCTGGTCCTTCGGTGCCGGCCCCTGCTGCGACCCGCTGCCGACGACCGACATCGCCAGCGCCGCCGACGGCATCGACATGCCGGCCCTGGTTCGCTACGCGGCCGACAAGGGCGTGGGCCTGATGCTGTGGGTGCATTGGGAGCACCTGGCGCCGCGCATGGACGAGGTGCTCGACACCTACGCGCGCTGGGGCATCAAGGGTATCAAGGTCGACTTCATGAACCGCGACGACCAGGACATCGTCAAGTTCTACGAGCGTGTGGCTGAGGCAACGGCCAAGCGCCAGATGTTGCTGGACATGCACGGCGCCTACGTCCCCGCCGGCCTGCAGCGCACCTACCCCAACTACATCACCCAGGAAGGCGTGCTGGGCGCCGAGTGGAACAAGATGGACAAGCGCGTCACGCCGCGGCACAACCTGATGCTGCCCTACACGCGCATGCTGACGGGGCCGATGGACTACACGCCCGGCGGCTTCCGCAACGCGACGCCGACCACCTACGAGATTCGCGCCGTCATGCCGCTGACCCAGACGACGCGCGGCCAGGCGCTGGCSATGTACGTCGTCTACGACAGCCCGCTGCAGATGGTSTCSGACGACCCCWCSARYTACCGCGGCGAGSCCGGCTTCGAMTTCATCAAGCGCGTGCCKACSGCCTGGGACGAAACYCRCTTCATCKCCGGCGARCCSGGSSAGGACATCGTGCTGGCGCGCCGCCAMGGCAAGAMCTGGTACMTCGGCGCGATGACSGGCGACSAGGCCCGCACSSARAAGGTGTCGCTCSGCTTCCTGCCCCCTGGGAATTGGAAGGCCATGGTCTGGCAGGACGGCGAAGAGGTCCGCGAAGTGCGCCGCACGCAGCGCGTGGTGACGAGCAAAGACGTGCTCAGCCTGGCGCTGGCTGCGGCCGGCGGCGCTGCCGTGGTTCTGGAGCCGACGCCTTTGCGGTGACCCGCGGAGACGCACTCACCCTAGCCATGCCGCACCTTCATCAAAGCGCCGTCCCTCGCCAATACCGTCTGGTCGCGGCGCAAATCCGCGCCTTGATCGACGTGGATCGAATCAGAACCGGGACGAAGCTGCCACCCGAGCGGGAGATGGCTCAGCAGTTTGGCGTCTCCCGCCAAGTCGTACGGGAAGCGCTGAGAAGCCTGGAATTTGAGGGTCAAGTCGAGATCCGTGGCCGTTCGGGTGCATATGTCTCTGGGGCACACAAGACAAAYGCCGCTCAACCGCTTCTCGACCGGTCTCCTGCCGAACTTATCCAAGCACGCGTTGTGTTGGAGCGCGCCATCATCACGCTCGCGGCGACCCGTGTCAGTCAGCCCAGCCTGCAGCGCGTCGGCGCCGCGTTACAGGCGATGCGCGAGGATCTAAATCGCGGACTTTGCCCCGTTGCGGCAGACCGGCAATTCCATCTGAGCATTGCCGAGATGGGCGGCTGCGAAGCCCTCATCGGTGTCGTGGCGACGCTGTTCGACAGCTTTCACAGCGCGATCCCACCGCAGCGCGTTGGCGATGACGCCATGAACGGCTGGCGAGCGGCCCTGGTTGAACACGAGGTGATCTTTCAGGCTCTTAAAGCRCGCGATCCCATCACCGCCGACGCTGCACTTTGCAGCCATCTGCTCGCCGCCCGCAACCGCTCAACAAGCAACGCCTAGAAATCAGGCTGCCCTCCATCTGGGCCAAGGGCGTTTCCACGACTCATTGCGACTACACGAAGAGTTCTTAAGCGCCAGCCCTCGACGCCGCGAGCTCCGTGAACTGAAAACCGGTTTTCCCGATGAAATACAGCAAACAACTCACCGTTCTTTCCATCGTCGCCTCGACGCTGGTGGCAGGCTGCGGCGGCGGCGGAGGTGACACGCCGGCACCCGCTCCCGCCCCAGCGCCAGCGCCAGCGCCAGCGCCAGCGCCAGCGCCAGCGCCAGCGCCAGCCCCAGCCCCAGCCCC
>NZ_JBFULE010000596.1:0-3354 GCF_056400485.1 Roseateles sp. P5_B10 | reverse complement strand
AGGTCGACCAGAGCGCGCTGTCGAGGCTGGCGCCGTTGAATTCCTCGGACCAGAGCAGCTTGCCGATGACGGGGCTGGTGACGCTGGCGGAAGCGATGGCACTGGCGGCCAGCAGCAGGCCGCCGATGAGGGTTTGGCGATTCATGGCATTCATCCTTGCTGGCGGTTGCGACGCAGACGGGCCCCGACGACGAGGGCGCCCAGGGCCATCAAGCCGTAGGTCGAGGGCTCGGGCACGGCGCTGGTGACGGTGATGCGGGTGGCCGGCGCGCCGGTGAAGCCCGTGTTGACCGCCTGCCAACTGCCGGACGAGGAGAAGGCCCAGGCGGCGCTGGGCGAATCGGTGCCGCTCTGCCATTGGCCGGCGAAGCCGGCGTCGGCCTGGGTCACCAGCCAGTAGCTGCCKGCGGCCAGGTTCCAGCCGCTGGGCGCCAACGCCGTGTTGGCCCAGGGATCGGTCAAGTGCGTGCTGTAGAGCCAGCTGTTGCCGGCGGGCACGGCGCCCTGGCGGGCCATGATGCCGACGGTGATGCCGCCCACGCCGTCGATGGACGTGAGGATGGACTGGATGGTGGTGGCGCTACTGATATCGAAGGCGACGGCGAGGTCCTGGCCCTGGCCCAGCAGTGAGGCCCAGCCGCTGACGTCATCGCCGGGGCCATAGGTGTTGATGACGACGGTTCCGGCGGCGCTGGCGTGGGCGGCCAGGCCGCAGAGCAGCAGCGACGCGCCGATCCTGGAGAGGGTGTGAATCTTGGCTTGCATGGCTTGTCTCCTCGGGTTCAGGCGCGGCGGCGGCGGGCGATGGCGCCGACGGTGACCAGGCCCGCCAGCAGCAGCGCGTAGCTGCCCGGCTCGGGCACGGCGGCGACGTTCAGGGCGAACTGCAGGTCGTCGACGAGGACGGCGTTGGCGCGGTTCTCCAGGATCGGGCCGACGGCGGTGCCGATCTCGATGAAGACCGAGGTCGTGCCGACGGGAATGGCCGCGGCCTGGAAGCTGATCTGCGTCCAGCTGCTGGTGTTGATCTGGCCCTGGAACTGCTGGTTGAGGGCCGTGCCGATGATGCCGTTGGCCCCCATGTAGCGCAGCGTGACGAAGGCGTTGCCGGTGACGCTGGCGTCGCCCTTGGCCCAGAAGCTCAGCCAGGGCGTGTCGCCGACATTGGCAGCACCCAGCGCCGACATGCCGCCGTGGCCGACGGAGTCCTGGAGCGCGATGGAGGCATCAAAGCCGTTGGGCGCGCTCAGCAACAGGGCAAAGCTGCCGGAGTGAGCGTCACTGGACAGCGTGGCCGGGCTGCTGGTGGCGGCAGTCAGCCAGCCCGCGGCGAGTTGGCCCGGGCCGCCCGCGGCTTCAAAGCTGCCATTGGCGAAGGCGTTGGTGGTGGCCGCGCCGGCGGTGCCGGCCAGCAAGAGGGTGGCCATCGCCACGCAGGTCTTCAGATTCAGCATGTTGTCGTCTCCATGGTGTTGACTGGGGAAGGAATCCCRAAACGAGGCGACGACGAACTGCTGCCGATCGCCGAAAGTGAAAGCGCTTTCTGAAAGCGCTTTCAACAAACGGCRCGACCATAGGTGGCTTGCAAAAGCCTGTCAATGCGGAGTCCCCTGCCCCGTTCTCGAAGCAGGGGGGCTTGAGGTTCAAGCGGCGTAGAACTTGCCGTGGAAGCCGTAGGGCACGGCGTAAGGCAGCCAGGCGCGCGCCAGCGGGCCGTCGGCCAGGCGCATCGCATCGAAGACGCTGAAGAAACTGCGCCGGCGCTGGATGTCATAGCCCATGCCGACCAGCCAGCCCTCGCCTTCCCGAGTGCTGCCAGGCCTGGGCACCAGCACATGCTCCTCGACGACGGTGTCGTTGCCGAAGCTGAAGCGCTCGCGCGCGCCGCTGTCGATGTCCAACCGCATCAGGCCGTTGAAGCCCCAGCGCGCGCCGATATCGATGGCCGTCGGGTACCAGACGAAGCGGTGGCGCCGGGCGACGACTCGCGGGTCGACGACGGGGAACTCGACGGCCTCGTCGCGCGCAGCGATGTTCAGCCGCCCGCTAGCCAGGTCGATCTGCAGCACCCGCGGCGTCGACACGTCGCGCGCCGTGCGCTCGCCGCGCATGATCTGCCGGGCGCCGGCGTTGAACTCCGGCAGCGGCGTGCTCTGCACATAGTCCAGGCGCAGCATGCGGCCGTCGTCCCAGGCATTGCCGAAGTGAAAGACCTGGACGGCCGGCATCTCGAAGCTGCGCTGCTTCGAGAAGTCGGCCTTGTCGACGACGAGCACGCGCGTCGGTTGCTCGCCGGCCCAGCGCATCGCGTCGACCATGGAGGCGCCAGCGCGCACGGCCGCCATGTCCATGGTGATGGGCGCCAGCAGAAAGACGAGGTGGCGTTGCGACACGGCGAAGTCATGAAGCATGGCCGGAGCCTGCACATCCAGCAGCGCATGGCGGCGCACGGTACCTGCGGCATCGAGCTGATAGACGGCCAGCCGACCGTTGGCCGTGCCGAAGTTCCACACCGTGCCGTCGGGCTCGACCTTGGGATGGGCCGAGAAGGGCATGCCACGCAGCTCAGGCGCCCAGGTCTTGACGCCGCGCGTCGCGAGCGTCGCCGGGTCCAGCTCATAGGCGCTGCCGCCCTCCCACAAGGCGTAGAGGCGGTCACCCTGCATCAGCACGCTGGTGTTGGCCACGTTGACGCTGTCGGGCCCGCGCACCGGCAGTTCGGCCTTGATGGCCGTACCGAAAGCGGGCAGCAGGAAGCGGCCGGCCTCTTGCTCGGCGCGGAACTTGGTCGTTTGCACGAAGCGGGCGCGGTGGCTGGCGCGGCCGTCCTGCAGTGTCCAGGACTGAACCAGGCCATCGCCGTCGAACCAGTGGTGGTAGCGCTGGCCGGCGCGTTGCATCAGGCCAGGACCATTGCGGAAGTAGCGGCCGCGCAGCGCGGCGGGCAGGCGCCCTTCAACGACGGCGCTGGCGTCCAGGTTCTCGCCATTCAAGCCACGYAGCGGCAAGAGTTCCGGCGCATCGGCAGCGAAGGTATCGACCGGCAGGCCCAGGGCCAGCARYTCGGGGCTGAGGCCGCCGGCCAGCAGCGCGGTCAGCAGTGAACGACGGGTCGTGCTCATGGCCGTCCCCGCTCAGTTCAGCTTGACCTTGACCGACGCACCGGTCACCGGTGTCACGACGGCCTGCTCGAACTTCGGTGGGCCGAAGGTGCCAGCAGCGTTATTGGAGAAGCCGTAGGGCTCGACCGGAATGCCCATGGCGTTCATGTCCAGGCGGCCGTTGGCATTGGCGTCCTGGAACAGGCTGAGCGCCAGCGGGCCTTCGGGCAGATCCTTGAGCACGACGCTGAAC
>NZ_JBFULE010000595.1:0-3359 GCF_056400485.1 Roseateles sp. P5_B10 | reverse complement strand
CAAGATCCGCACTGGCCGTGCCCACCCCGGCATCCTCGACCAGGTCAGCGTCGACTACTACGGCGCCATGGTGCCGATCTCGCAGGTGGCCAACGTGACGTTGCTGGACGCGCGCACCATTTCCGTCCAGCCCTGGGAAAAGGGCATGGGCGCCAAGATCGAGAAGGCCATCCGCGAGAGCGATCTGGGCCTGAACCCGGCGTCCCAGGGCGACCTGATCCGCGTGCCGATGCCGCCGCTGACCGAAGAGCGCCGCCGTGACCTGACCAAGGTCGTGCGCAACGCCGGCGAGGACGCCAAGGTGGCCGTTCGCAACCTGCGCCGTGACGCCAACGAGCATGCCAAGAAGATGCTCAAGGACAAGGAAATCGGCGAGGACGATGAGCGTCGCAGCCTCGATGAAGTGCAAAAGCTCACCGACCGGGTGATCTCGGAGATCGACAAGCTGATCTCGGGCAAGGAAGCCGAGATCCTGGCGGTTTGAGCGCCGTGCTCATGGCGCAAGACCGCCCGGCGCCACCGCGCCATGTGGCCATCGTCATGGATGGCAATGGCCGCTGGGCCAAGAAGCGCTTCCTGCCGCGCTTCTTCGGCCACAAAGCCGGCGTGGACAGCCTCGTCAAGGTCGTCCAGGCCTGCATCGACCGCGATATCGAATACGTCACCGTCTTCGCCTTCTCCAGCGAGAACTGGAAGCGTCCGAGCGACGAGGTCTCGGGCCTGATGGGCCTGGTGCTGGCTGCGGTGAGCCGCTACCTGGCCAAGATGGGCGCGATGGGCGTGCGCATCCGCATCGTCGGCGACCGCGACGCGGTGTCCGACAAGCTGCGCAACGCCTGGAACGAGGCCGAGACCAGCACCCTGCACAACACCAAGCTGACGCTCAATGTCGCCTTCAATTACGGCGGCCGCTGGGACATCGTGCAGGCCTGCAAGGCCGCGATCAAGGCGGGTGTGCAGCCTGACGAGCTGACCGAAGCCAAGCTGTCGGAGTTCATGGCCATGAGCTATGCGCCCGACCCCGACCTCTTCATCCGCACCGGCGGTGAGGTGCGCATCAGCAACTTCCTGCTCTGGCAGGCGGCGTATACCGAATTCGTGTTCTCGGACTGCCTGTGGCCCGAGTTCGGCGAGCGTGAGCTGGACGCGGCCATTGCGGCCTTCCACGAACGCGATCGCCGCTTYGGCGGTGTCAAAGAGGTGGTATGAGCCCACCCCGTACCGGCTTCGCCGGCCCCCTCAAGGGGGCACTGCCAGTGGCCCAGCAAAGCCGGATCCACGGCAGTCGCCTCGGCAATGCCTTGAAGGAGGCGTAATGCTTAAGACCCGCGTCATCACCGCCGTCGTGCTGCTGGCCGTCCTGCTGCCGGTGCTCTTCCAGGCTTCGCCCTGGCCCTTTGCCTGGGTCACGGTCGTCATGATGGGCGCGGCCGGCTGGGAATGGACGCGGCTCAACGGCCTGCCCGGCACCGGTGCGATCGCCGGCGGTGTGGCGCTGGCGCTGGCCTGCGTATGGACGCTGCTGCTCGGTGGCCTGAACGCGCCGCCGGCCTGGATCTGGTCGCTGGCCAGCCTCCTGTGGGTGCTGGGCGGCGCCTATGCCTTGCGCGCCGGCCCGAGCGGCTGGCCGCGCATCGCGCGCGGCGCGCGGCTGGCCCTGGGCGCCGTGCTGCTGTGGGGTGCCTGGCTGGCCATCGTGCAGGCCAAGGTGCATGGCGTCAATTTCATCCTGTCGGTGTTCTGCCTCGTCTGGATGGCCGACATCGCCGCCTATTTCGGTGGCCGCACCTTCGGCAAGCGCAAGCTGGCGCCCAGCATCAGCCCGGGCAAGAGCTGGGAGGGCGTCTGGAGTGGCCTGGCCGGCGTCATCCTGCTCGGCTTCGTCTGGGTGCATGTCATCGACGTGAAACTGGCCGTGGATTCGCCCAGTCTCTACACGCTGCTGGTCCAGCGCCATGGCTGGGTGTCGTTGCTGGCTCTGGTCTTCCTCGGCGCGATGAGTGTCGTCGGCGATCTGTTCGAATCCCTCGTCAAGCGCGCCACCGGCGCCAAGGACAGCAGCAATCTGCTGCCGGGCCATGGCGGGGTGCTGGACCGCATCGACGCGCTGCTTCCAGTCTTCCCTCTCGCGCTTGCCTTGATCAGCTTATGAACCGTCGCCAACGCGTCTGCGTCCTCGGCTCGACCGGCTCCATCGGCGTCAACACGCTGGATGTCCTCTCACGCCACCCAGAGCGCTATGAAGTCGTTGCGTTGAGCGCGATGAGCCGAGTTGACGAGTTGCTCGCCCAATGCCTGGTGTGGAAGCCGCGTTTCGCCGTCATGCCCGAGCGGGACGCTGCTGGCCGCCTGCGCGAGCGCCTGCGTGAAGCCGGCAGCCGTACCGAGGTGCTGGACGGCGCTCAGGCGCTGGCCGACATTGCCGCCCATCCCGAAGTTGATACCGTCATGGCTGCCATCGTCGGCGCCGCCGGCCTCGCGCCGGCCCTCGCCGCGGCGCGCGCCGGCAAGCGCCTGCTGCTGGCCAACAAGGAGGCCATCGTCGTCGGCGGGGCCCTCTTCATGCAGGCGGTGGAAGAGGGCGGAGCCACGCTGCTGCCCATCGACAGCGAGCACTCGGCCATCTTCCAGTGCCTGCCCGAGGACCGCGCAGCCTGGCATGAACGCATCGACCACATCGTGTTGACAGCCTCCGGCGGCCCCTTCCGCAGCCGCGACCCGAAGACGTTGGCCGATGTGACGCCGGCTCAGGCCTGCGCCCATCCCAACTGGGTCATGGGCCGCAAGATCTCGGTCGACTCGGCGACGATGATGAACAAGGCGCTGGAGGTCATCGAGGCGCGCTGGCTGTTCAACCTCACGCCCGAACAGATCAAAGTGCTGATTCACCCGCAGAGCATCATCCATTCGATGGTGGTCTGCCGGGACCAGTCGGTGCTGGCCCAGCTCGGCACGCCCGACATGCGCGTGCCCATCGCCTACGGCCTGTCCTTCCCCGAGCGCATCACGTCTGGTGCCAGCCGCCTGGACTTGCTGACGACGCCCAACCTCACCTTCGAGGAGGCCGACGCCGTGCGCTTCCCCGGCTTGCACCTGTCCTGGCAGGCCCTGCGCGCGCCGGAAGGCAGCACCACGGTGCTGAATGCGGCCAATGAAGTGGCGGTGGATGCCTTCCTGAGCGGCCTCCTGCGCTTTGACCGGATCCACGCGATCAACTCGCAGTGTCTGGCCGACATCCAGCCGGGCGATTGCGCCAGCATCGAGGCGCTGCTGGCGCTGGACGCCCGCACCCGCGAGCACGCCAGGAGCCTGCTGTGACGATGACGCTGGGCATCCTGCTGGCGCTGGCGGTGCTGATC
>NZ_JBFULE010000594.1:0-3361 GCF_056400485.1 Roseateles sp. P5_B10 | reverse complement strand
CGCAAGGCTCGGTGTCCGCTTTGGACAACCCCAACCGGCGCGAGACGGGCACCTTGAACGTCTCACCGTTGCTGCACGGCCAGCTGGGTGGATTGGCCAGCGTGGATCTGCGTGGCAATCTTTCGGTCACCGAGGTGCGCGGTAGCGCCCTGGGCGACAGTCACGGCAGCGGTGGTTCCATGCGCATCGCACAGCTCAGCGCCGGCGTGCTGAGTTGGTTCCTTCAGGCGAACACACAGCAGGTACGGCCCAAGGCTGCGTTCTCCAACCGCACCAGCTCGGCGACGGCGGGCCTGAACTACCACCCCAACCCCGACTGGCTCTTCAGCGTCAATGCGGGCCAGGAGCGCAATGATTACCTCAGCCGCAGCGGCGGCGAGCAGACCGGGCTCACGGGCGGCCTGACCGCCGATTGGACGCCCACGCCGCGTACGCGCGTCAATGGCAACTGGCAGCGTCACAGCTATGGCAACAGCCACGGCCTGAGCTTCGAACACCGCATGCGCAACTCGGTCTGGCGCTTCTCGGACTCCCGCAACGTCACGCTGGGCAACGCTGGCGCCACGGGCGGCGTGCGGACCAACTACGACCTGTACTTCCTGTTGTTCGCATCGCTGGAGCCGGACCCGATCAAGCGCGACACCCTGGTGCGTGCCTATCTGCTGTCACAGGGCTTGTCGCCCGATGCGCAGGCCGCGGTGGGCTTCCTGTCCACCGGGCCGAGCCAGCTGCGCAACCAGATGCTCAGCTTTGCCCTCCAGGGCGTGCGCAGCAACGTGACGGCCACGGTCAGCCGTTCCGTCACCAGCCGCCTGGGGGACAATCTGAACCAGGGCGATCTGGCCAACAACTCGCGCATCGACCAGCGCTCCTATTCGTTGTCGGGCAGCTACCAGCTCACGCCGGTGTCGGGGGTGTCGTTGACGGCTTCGCGCCAGGAGACCATCGGCGACTCCAGCAATCGCCGCACCCAGCTGACCAGCCTGGTGGCCAACTGGAACAGCCGCCTGGGTTCGCGCATCAGCATTCAGCTTGGTGCGCGCCACAGCCGCTTCGAAGGTGTCAGGCCCTATTCCGAGAATGCGGCCTACGCCAACCTGACGCAACAGTTCTGAAATGAAATTGGAGCCCCTCGTCCGGTCTCGCCCCGCTGAACGCGGGCGCGCCCAGCCGGTCCCCCGTGGGGACGGCGATGCTCGCGGCATCGAGCCGCGAGCACATCGCCAAACGGGCCGGCTCGGGAGCGGCCCAGCGCTCGGCCCCGCAGACGCCGGTTTCGTGCGCCGAGAATGCGTAATGGACAACTGACATGTACGAAGCCTTCTATGGCCTGAGCAGCAAGCCCTTCCAGCTCAGCCCGGACCCGAACTTCTACTACGGCAGCAAGCAGCACCGCCGGGCCAAGGCGTATCTGGACTATGGCGTGCTGCGCAATGACGGCTTCATCGTCATCACCGGCGAGATCGGTGCCGGCAAGACCACGCTGCTGCGCGGCCTGCTGGACAGCCTGAACCGCAGCAACGTCGTCATCGGCAATGTCGTGACCACCCAGCTCGACGCCGAGGACACCCTGCGCATGGTGGGCGCGGCCTTCGGCGTGCGCGTCAAGGATGCGCCCAAGTCCGAGCTGCTGATGACGCTGGAAGCCTTCTTCGTCAACCAGGTCACCCAGGGCAAGCGCTGCCTGCTCATCGTCGACGAGGCGCAGAACCTGACGGCCCGCGCGGTCGAGGAGTTGCGCATGCTGTCCAACTTCCAGTTTGCCAACCAGTCGCTGCTGCAGACCTTTCTCGTCGGCCAGCCCGAGTTCCGCGGCATCCTGCAGAAGCCCGAGATGGAGCAGTTCCGCCAGCGCGTCGCGGCGACCTGCCACATCGGCCCGCTGGACGAAGACGAGACCCAGCGCTACATGGAGCACCGCCTGAAGTGCGCGGGCTCCGCCGGCAAGCCGACCTTCGACCACGACGCCTTCCCGGCCATCCACAAGGCCAGCAACGGCATCCCACGCCGCATCAATCGCCTGTGCGACCGCCTGCTGCTGCTGGGCTTCATGCAGGGGCGCAGCCATCTGACGCTGGCGGACGTGAAGGAAGTGCTGCGCGACATCGCCCAGGAGAGCGAGATCCCGCGCCACAGCGACGTCAGCCCGCTGGACAGCACGCCAGCCAAACTGCCCGACAGCCGCCCCGGTGCGCTGGACAGTGCACCTGGCGCACTGGACGTGTCCAGGCTGAAGCTGAGCGTCGCCGAGGTCGATGGCCTGTCCAGCGAGATCGCGGCCCTCAGCGCCGATCACCACACCGACCGCCTGCAGCGCCTGGAGCGCAGCATGATGCGGCTGGAGCGCATCAATCTCCAGACGCTGGCGCTGCTGCAGAAGCTGGTGGACGCCGTGAAGCAGCACTGATGGAGTCCCGATCATGCTGATGCCCACCAAGACTCCGGCCCTGCGCAATGCGATGAGCATTGACGTGGAAGACTACTTCCAGGTCTCCGCCTTCGCGCCCTACATCAAGCGCGAGGACTGGAACGGCCTGGAATGCCGCGTCGAGCGCAACATCGAGCGCATCCTCGCGCTGCTGGCCGCCAAGCAGGTCAAGGCCACCTTCTTCACGCTGGGCTGGATCGCCGAGCGCTATCCGCAGGTGGTGAAGGCCATCGTGGCCGGCGGGCACGAACTGGCCAGCCATGGCTATGGCCACGAGCGTGCCAGCGACCTCAGCCCGACGGCCTTCCTGGACGACATCAGCCGTGCCAAGAAAATGCTCGAGGACCTGGGCGGCGTGCCCGTCATCGGCTACCGTGCGCCGAGCTTCTCCATTGGCAAGGCCAACCTCTGGGCCTTCGACGTGCTGCGCGATGCCGGCTACCGCTACTCCAGCAGCGTCTACCCCATCGCCCACGACCACTACGGCATGCCCGACTCGCCCCGCTTCGCCTACCCGGTGCGCGAGGGCCTGCTCGAGATCCCGGTGACCACCCTGCGCATGGGCTCGCGCAACCTGCCCAGCAGCGGCGGTGGCTATTTCCGGCTGCTGCCCTATGCGCTGTCACGCTGGATGATCCGCCGCGTCAACGAGATTGACGGCGAGCCAGCGGTCTTCTACTTCCATCCGTGGGAGATCGACAGCGAGCAGCCGCGCATCCCCGGCATCAACGCCAAGACGCGCTTCCGCCATTACGTCAACATCCCGCGCACCCACGACCGGATCGCGCGGCTGCTCGGCGATTTCCGCTGGGGCCGGATGGACGAGATCTTCCTCGGCCGTGAGGCCAGCCCGCGCGCTTCGGCGCCCTCGCTGAGCCCGGCCTGAATGAACTCCCCCCTTCGCATTGCGCGCCTGGCCGCGCAAGACAAAGC
>NZ_JBFULE010000593.1:0-3362 GCF_056400485.1 Roseateles sp. P5_B10 | reverse complement strand
TCTGGCGGGCGTGGGGCTGGCGCTGGATGGGTCGTGGGGGCGGCAGTTGCTGTTGGGCGTGGCTTTCGGGGCCGCGCAGATGGCGGCGGTCACGGCGTTGATCTTGCTCGCGGGCGGCGTGCGCTTCGAGCTGGACCCGGCGCGCAGCCTCGCGGCGCTGGCTTATGGCGCCTGGGTATTCCTGTGTGTGGCCGTGCTGGAGGAGCTGCTGTTCCGCGGCTTCGTGCTGCAGCGCATGGTGGAGGGCCTGGGGGCGCGCTGGGCGCTGGCGCTGATGGCCGCGCTCTTCGCCGTCGCCCACCTGGGCAACCCAGGCATGGACGGCATCACGGTCGCGACGGCGACGCTGGACAACGCGCTGGGCGCCCTGCTGCTCGGTCTGGCCTGGCTGCGCACCCGCAGCCTCGCCCTGCCCATCGGCATCCACTTCGGCTGGAACTGGATGCAAGGCTCGGTGCTGGGCTTCGAAGTGAGTGGCCTGGCCCAGGCCGGATGGCTGCACCCCCAACTGCTCGACCGGCCGCAATGGCTCAGCGGCGGCGCCTTCGGACCGGAGGCGAGCGTCTTCGCGGTGGTGGTTGACCTGGCCGCGGTGCTGTTGCTGTGCCGGTGGAAGGGCATGGCGCGCAGGCCGTCCGCGGTGGCGGCTTGAGCGTCAGCGCTCGGATTTCATCGGCCCCGATGCCGCCAACCCACGCTCGCAGGCAGCCTTCTCACTTGCGCTGCTGATGGCCACGCACCGCGCTGCGCCCTCGTTCACACGACCGGGCACGCTGCCGACAGGCGCCGATGCGGGAATGGCAGCGAGGGGCATGACGTTCTTGTTCCTGAGCGGGATGGAGATCTGCGGAATCACCCGTTCCTCGGGGCGCTGGTTGCCGGGCTCCTTGGCGTTCTCGGACGCCGTGATGGCCGCGTTGCGGGTCGGAACCTGTCTTGAGGCTGCGGTCATGGGCGCCGAAGCCGGTGCAGACGCCGGCAGTGGCGCGGCGGGCTGAGCGCATGCGGCACCCGCGACGACCGTTGCCAGGATGCCGCCGAGGAGGGAGTCGAAGACGAATCTCATGGGGCACCGCACCGGCAGTTGCTATGCGGCAAGTTTGGTTCCGTGGTTGGGCGGCGTATGTAGGAGGCCGCTGCGAAACGCTGTGCGTGACGCCCGGTTGCACGAAATGATGTGTACGGCCCCTCGTGCGGCCCGTTTCCTGGCTAGGCTCATGGGCGCACCGGCTTCCGGATAAATCCAATGAAACGCAGAGACATCCTCCAATGGTCCGCCTCGGCGGGCGGCCTGAGCCTGATTGGCGGCACGCCTTCACCCGCATCGGCGGCGCTGCCCGTTCCCAAGCCCACGCTGCCGCAGAAGGCGGACCTGCTCAGCGCCGCGGCCCGCCGGCTCCAGCTAGTCAGCCAGCAGGCGCTRTATCTCTGGACAGAATCCCACCTCAACCTCGCCGGCGTGCCGATGGCGACCGTGGTGCCGGCGGGCGAGCTGCCGACGCTGGAACATCAGCTCAAGACGTCGGCGCTGGCAGTTGAGGCGGTCACCAATCTGGCGGCCTCGATGGCGCCCAGCGGGCTCGCTGCCAGCAGCCTGCAGACGCTGGATGGCTTGAGGAGCCGGCTCGCGGCCGCGCAGGCGAGCTTCGACAGCGTCTCAGCTGCCAACGCTGGCGTGCTGAGCCTGCCCGCGGCCGTGCTCACGCTGCTGACCAACCTCACGGCGGCCGTGGGCAACATCGCGACGCAGCTCCGGCAGATCCACTACCAACTCACCGTGCAGGTCACCACGGCGCCGCAGCCCAAGACGGTGGCGCAGTACGACGCGCTGTTCGTGACGCTGGACAAGCCRGCGATAGCGAGCCTGCTGCATGACGACGACACCTTCGCGTACATGCGTGTGGGCGGGCCCAACCCCATGCTGATCCGGCAGGTGGCTGCGCTGCCGGCCAAGTTCCCGCTGAGCGATGCGCAATACCGCCAGGCGATGGGTGGTGAGGGCAACAACGACGGCCTGCTCGACGCCGCCGGCAGTGGCCGGCTCTACCTGCTGGACTATGAAAGCCTGGGCGGCATGGCGCCGGCCGGCCCGGTGAACAAGCCGCTGACGGGCGCCGGCTACGGCTATGCGCCCATCGCGCTGTTCGCGCGCCCCCAGGCCGGCCGCTCGCTGGTGCCGGTCGCCATCCAGTGCGGGCAGGACCCGGCCCTCAGCCCCCTGGTGCTGCGGGCCACCGATCCGGCCAACGCCAACGCCTACTGGGCGTGGCAGTCGGCCAAGACCGCGGTGCAGGTGGCCGACTTCAACTATCACGAGATGTTCGTGCACCTGGGCCGAACGCACCTGATGTCCGAGGCCTTCGCGATGGCCACGCAGCGCCAGCTCGCGGTCGTGCACCCGCTGAACCGGCTGCTCGCGCCCCACCTCGAGGGCACGCTGTTCATCAACGATGCGGCCGCGCTGGTCATCATGGGGCCGCTCACCACGGGCGACACCATCCTGGCCGCGCCCATCGAGACGCTGCAGCGCGAATGCGGCCGTGATCGCCTGGCCTTCGACTTCTACGACAACATGCTGCCGAACGATCTGCGCGCACGCGGCGTGGATGACGCCGGTCGGCTGCCGGACTACCCCTACCGCGACGACGCGCTGCTGGTCTGGAATGCCATCCAGCAATGGGTGAGCGAATACCTCGCCGTGTACTACGCCAGCGACGCCGACGTGACGAGCGACTACGAACTCAAGGCCTGGGCCAGCGAGCTGGCCGTGAGTGGCAAGGTCAAGGGCTTCCGGCCCATCACCACGCGCAGCCAGCTCGCCTTGGTGGTGACGGCCATCATCTTCAATGCCAGCGCCCAGCACGCGGCCGTCAACTTCCCGCAGTCCTCGTTGATGACCTACGCCCCGTTCTACGCCGGCATGGGCGGCGCGTGGGCGCCTGCCGGCACGGTGGGGCAGAGCGAGGCCACCTGGTCGCAGATGCTGCCCAGCCGGCTCGCGGCGCAGGAGCAGATCCTGCTGTTCCACATCCTCGGCGGCGTGTACTACCGCATGCTGGGCGAATACCGCGACAACGCACCCCCGTATCCGCCGGTGCTGCTCGACCCCGCCATCACCCGGCCCGGCGGCCCGCTGGAGCGCTTTCGCAGCGCGCTGGCCGGCGTCGAGAACACCATCCGGCAGCGCAACCTGGCGCGCACGCGGCCGTATGAACACCTCCTGCCGAGCCGCATCCCGTCGAGCACCAACATTTAGCGTGACGCGAGGCGGTCGCGGGCGTCGCGTCAGTTCGACCCGTGCCCGTAGCTGAAGGCGCGCGTGATCGTCCAGGCATTGCCCTGCTGGCGCCACAGCATGGTGA
>NZ_JBFULE010000592.1:0-3370 GCF_056400485.1 Roseateles sp. P5_B10 | reverse complement strand
GATCAAGCGCGTCGTCAACGCGCTTCTGCAGAACCTGGACGTGCGGTCGACCATCGGCATCACGATCGGCATCAYCAATCACCCCAAGCTCCTGGACCCGGCAGTGTGGCGACGGTTTGCGGCGCAGGTCGAGGTGCCGCTACCCAATGCCGAGACTCGTGAAGCCATCGTCTCCCGCTACGAGGCGCCCACCGAAATTCCGGTGCCGGTGAAGCGCTTCCTGGTGCTGATGACTGAGGGCGCATCAGGCGCCGAGATAGAGACGATCGTCGACCTGTACAAGAAGCGTTCTGTGATGGAGCCCAAGCCGGCTTCACCCATTGAATGCCTGCGGGACATCGCGTATCTCAACAGCGGCCGATTGTCAGACGAGGTCCGCCATCTGCTGCAGAAGGAAGACGCTGACATTGCGAGGTGGGCTCGCCATAAGTACTCGCGATTCACGCTGAACGATCTGGGTGCGTTGTTCGACAAGAGCAAGTCAGCCGTTGCCCGTTGGCTTGATGATGCAGTTATGGCCTAATTGATCAACTACCGGCAACAAAAATCAGTAGCGCCGGTTCGCAGGGAGGAACATGGAAACGTACAGCCCTATTCAGGTGGTGCTAGACGCTCGGCAATTTCAGGCCGACCGCAAGCGCAATCCCGGATCGTCGAACAAGGAATTCTTCGAAGGTCTTGATGCTGCATTTGCTGTGCACAAGCAGCAGTTGAGCGAGCAGCTGAAAGTCGTCAAGTCGAAGCTGCAGAGCAGCTCGGCAAGCGGCATCGGGTTCTTGAAGGTGCGGATGCGCGAGGAGGCCTTGGCGAAGTCCCATCGCCCCACCAAGCGGGTCTTCCATCCGAACACCATGCCGCTTGCCGGCTCCTCCGGAGTCGGTGAGCTGATCGTGCAGGTCTCGCCCAGCGGCATCGACCAGGCGATCGCCCAAGTCGAAAACGCCGAGGTCGAGCTGGCCTACAGACCCAAGAAGGACAAGCCCAACGTCCTGGAGCCGGACCCGTCTCGCGAGCGCGCCGAAGTGGGTGCCATCGAGAGCGTGCGTCTCTGGGATGCACCCGACCGGCGGGCGTTCAGCACCGACCAGGCACTGGCCTGGTTCAACGAACAGGCCGTGCCCAAGGCCTACCGCGTCGATCTTTTTGAATCCATCCAGCCCGTGGCGAAGTTGGCGCGGCAAGACCTTGCTGGCCATTCTGACGTCGTGGGCGACCTGCTGCGCAAACTCGATGAAGAGCTCGGCTGTGGATACGTCGGCGCGCTGTATCGGCCCGATGCCGCCTCGATGATGCGGCTCTACATCTGGCTTCGCAAGGCGCCGCAACACCGCTACTTCGTTCGCGCTCCCAAGCTCGCAGAAGCGCTGCGAGCTTCCGGAGAACCCTCTTTTGACAGTGCGCACCACGAGAGGCTGCTGGAAGTCCTTGGACAGCATCCGGCTGTGCGTCGTATCAGCCTGCCGCCAGCGCTCCGATCGGGCTCCGCGTCCGCACCGGCTGCTGCGGCCCCGAGCACTTTCACGCCGGCAATGCCTGCCGTTGGCGCGCAGTACCCGGTTGTCGGCATCATCGATGGTGGCGTCGGCCCGGTTCACAGCGCCTGGGTGATGCATCAGTCGCAAGTGGTTCCCACGGCGCACGCCGACATCTCACATGGCGGCGAGATCGTGGGGCTGCTGGTGTCCGGGCAGGCCTTGAACGGCAACCAGATCAGCCCTGAGCCGGACGGCTGCTTTATCGCCGACCTGACGATGGTCCCGCGAGAGGCCTACTACGACGCCAACTACAGCTCCGATCTCGCCTTCGTGCTGAGCGTCGAGCAGGAAGTCAAAGCCGCCAAGCAGCAGACCGGCGCCCGCGTGTTCTGCTTCAGCCACAACTTCGAAGATCCGCCGGGGCACGGCGACCACTACCCGGACCTCTCCGCAGGGCTTGATCGCATCGCCCGTACGCACGACGTGATCTTCGTCATCAGCGCGGGCAATACCAAGGCAGGGACCGGCCGTCAGGAGTGGCACATCGATCCGATGGTGGTCCTGTCCAACCTCGCTTCCGTCAACGACGACGGCCTGACGTCACCGGCGGACGCGCTATTTGCGGTCTCCGTCGGCGCGCTGAATCCGCCGATGACTTCGGCCGGCATTGCGCAGGCACCGGCCCGGTACTCGCGTCGAGGCGTCTCGACCAAGCACTTCGTGAAGCCCGACATCGCGCACTACGGCGGCCTGTGTGCCAGCACGTCAGCGGACACCGGGCTCTTGTCGACCAATTCGACGGGCTCTACCCGCTATGTCGCAGGCACCAGCTATGCCGGGCCGCTGGCGGCAAAGACGCTGGCCCGTCTCGATCAACTGACGGGATCGAAGCTGCCTCGCGAAGGGTTGACCGCGCTACTGATCCACGGCGCGCGTCCCCCGGCCTGCCTCAGCAGTTACTCCAAGAAGATCGCGCGGCAGTTTGTCGGATTCGGCCTGCCGTCGTCCAGCGACTCTTTCCTATCGGGAGCGCCGCATCAGGCGACCTTGCTGTTCTACGACGATATGCAGAACAAGAAGGACCTGTTCTTCAAGTTCGACTGGCCGCTGTCGCTCGTGGAGGACGGGAAGTGCAAGGGGGAGGCGCTGCTCACGATGGTGTACTCCCCGCCGATTCAGGACGCCCACGACGGCGAGTTGGTGCGCATCAATCTGGAAGCCGTGCTTCACCAGCGCAAAGCCGATGGCAGCTGGGAAAAGCGCAGTGAAGACACCTTCGCCACCGAGCCGAACAAGGCTGCCTCAGCCATGGAAAAGCACTTGATCGAAGAGGGCTTGAAGTGGGGCACGGTCAAGCAGGTCCGGTTCTCATCGCCCAACGGCGTGGGCAAGACGTCGGAATGGCGTGTCTGCATCAAGTACCTGACTCGTGCGTCCGAAGAGTTCCCAACAGAGGGCATTCCTTTCGCAGCCGTCCTGACGATCTTGGACCCGGACGGCGGCAAGCCCGTCTACCAGGATATGAAGATCGGACTGAGCCAGCGCAACGTGCTGACCAGTGACGTTCGCAGCACGATCCAGACGCAGGTTCAGGCAACCTCGGGCAAGTCGTAGTGGCGCCTGGTGGCTCTATGCACTGCCAAGTCGACGCGAAGTCAGGACGCGTGTTCCGGTGGCGTCAATCAGGTAGCGGGCAGCTACCAAGACGGCCCGTCGCGTGACAACGATGACGCCGATGAGGATGTCCAAGCCCAAGGCCCGCCGCAAGATCGTCGGCGCGCTGCCGCCGCCCGACGTCCTCCCCAAGCCCTAGACCYCGCCCGCATGGAACACCTGGAACAGATCGTCAAGGCGCTGAGCGTCGTGCTGGTCACGCTCGGCCCCTTCCTCAAATC
>NZ_JBFULE010000591.1:0-3378 GCF_056400485.1 Roseateles sp. P5_B10 | reverse complement strand
GCGCGCCAGCCGCCGACGCACCCTACGCCGACGTGCCCGGCGCCGCCGACCACCCCCTCGTCAGGCGCTTCGCCGGCTCATGGCTGGCCGGCCAGCATGTCTCCAACTGGGACGCCGCCGTGCTGCCCGCCAGCGTCGAGCTTTCCAAGGCCGACAAGCGGCAGTTCAAGGACCCGATGCTCAACCTCGAGGGCAAGGTCACGCAGACGGTCTACATCGCGCCGCGCGGCAAGTCGGCGCTGGAGGTGTGGCGCAACTACGAGCAGGCGTTGAATGCCGCCGGCTTCAAGAAGCGCTTCTCGTGCGAGCGCGACTGCTTCGACCTCTACTTCGCCTGGCTCAAGCAGAGCGATCCGACCAAGGGCTTCAACTGGGCCAAGGGCACGGTCGACACCCCCAGCAGCGGCCGCTACAGCCTGACCTCGGCCCTGTCCGGCGACGAGGGCCGCATGCTCGTCGGCACCCTGGGCAAGCCCGGCCAGGAAGCCACCGTGCTGCTCTACAACTCGCTGGCCGCGAACGCCACCACCGGCATGGTGGCCACCTATCTGCAGGTCGTCGAGCCCAAGGCCATGGAGACGGGCCAGGTCACGGTGGACCCCGCCGCGCTGCAGGCCGGCCTCGCCGCCGAGGGTCGCGTGACGCTGACCGGCCTGTTCTTCGACACCGGCAAGACCGAGCTCAAGCCCGAGTCCAAGGCCCAGCTCGACGCGATGGCCGAACTGCTGAAGAACCAGCCCACGCTGAAGGCCTGGATCGTCGGCCACACCGACAACGTCGGCGGCTTCGAGGCCAACCAGGCGCTGAGCATGGAGCGCGCCCGCGCCGTCGTACTGGCCCTGACCGCGGCGCCGTACAAGGTCGACACCAAGCGCCTGAGCGCCAAGGGCCTGGCCAGCCTGGCACCGGTGGCGGGCAATGGCGACGAGGCCGGGCGGGCGAGGAACCGGCGCGTGGAGCTGGTGGCGCAGTAGCCCGGCGGCGCCAGACCCTGCCTCACGGCTCGATGCCGAACACCGCGTTCGGCGCCTCGCCAAACACCTCCGGCGCGTACATCGCCTCCACGCGGGTGGGAGACAAAGTGAACTGGCCGGGGTTGTTGAGGCGGATCGTGTATTCAAGGCTGAAGTCGCCGCGCGGCACGTGGCGATAGAAGGACTTGAACGACGTGAAGTCGCGGGCCTGGTACAGCGGCCAGGCGTTGCCCGTGCGTTGCTCGCCGGCCTGGGCAGCGGCGGAATCACGGCCCAGGCCGTTGCCCAGGATGCTGGCGCCGGCCGGCACCGGGTCATCCACCACGACCCAGCTCATGTCGACCTGGGCATGGATGCTCAGGCGCACGCGCGCGATGTCGCCCACATGCCATTGGCCCGGCACCTTCTGCTGCACGGCGGTGATGCTGCGGCTCAGGCTGTAACCGGCTGAGCGCGGCGCCGTCAGCGGCACGGCGGCGCGCACCTCCACCGAAGCCCAGGGCGCGCCGGCGCCATAGTGCTGGATGTGCAGCGCGTCGGTGGCCTTGCCCAGGGGAGCGTCGAAGGATTTGCTGCCCGGCTCTTTCCAGCTCAGCGTCTTGCGTTGCTGGCCGAGCGCGATGCGCGTCTCGCCGGCCACGGGCACCGGCTCCAGCAGGCGCGCGAAGGCATCGACGGCCAGCGTGCCCCAGGCGTTGGCGTTGGTGGTGGCCCAGGCGCCGTTCGTTTGCTGGCGGCTCAGCAGCCCCGTCAGCAGGCGTGGCAGGTCGGCTTTCCAATCGGGCAGGTCGGCCACGGCAAGCAGCAGGCGCGCGGCGTCCACGTCGCCGTGGCTCATCAGCCACCACCAGTAGTCGCGGGCCTCGGTGGAGAAGACCATCCGGCGCCCCTGGTAGGTCAACCGAGCGCGCAGTGCGTTCGCGGCCGCAGTCTGYAGGGCCGGCTGCGCATCGGCTTTCCTCAGCACCGTCAGCCAGTCGATCAGCATGCGGGTGGTCCACTCGTCGGGGTCGACGCGGATGGCGTCGAGCTGCCCGGGTGCGAGCCGTTGGTAGCGCGCGAGCGTCGCCAGCGCGCCGATCCTGCGCGCCAGGCCGTCCTCGCTGGGCGCCCAGAACGCGCGCTTGATGCGCCCGGCGGCAAAGCCTTCCAGCCCGGCCAGCATACGCTTGCGCTCGGCCTCGGGAATGGGCCAGCCCGACGCGTCGGCCAGGTCCAGCAGATGACCGGTCAGCGTGTCGCTGCCCAGCCGCGCGAGGGCGGATTCGGGCGGGAAGTAGTTGGCCAGGCCGTCTTCGTCCAGGTAGCGCGGCAGCTCCGCCATGGCCGCATCCCAGGCCTTGCGGTCGTGCATGCCGACCGCGCGTGAAACGCTCTGCTCCAGGCAGCGGTAGGGGTAGCTGGCGAGCCAAGCCTGCACGCCGCCCAGTTGGCCGGCCAGGGAGGGCAGCAACTGCACGGCCACGCGGGCGGTACCGGCTACCGCCCCGGCGCCGTCGAAGCCGAACGCCGGCACGTCAAAGCTGCCGTTGACCTGGGCCAGCGTGGCCGCCTGCACGGTCACGGGCACGGCGGGTTCGACCTGCTGCGTGGTCTCCAGCACGTCCTGCCGGCCCGCAGCGCCGCGTTCCTTCGCAGCGAAGCGCCAGGTCAAGGCCTGGGCACCCTGCGGCACGCGCACCTGCCAGCTGATCTGACGCGCCTCGCCCGCCGCCAGGCGCAGCGCCTGGGCCGGCAGCGCGGCCTGGCCGGCGAGGCCGGCGCTGGCGTCCAGCGTGATGGGGCCGGCGGACGTGTTGCGCACCGTCACCAGCGCCGCAAACCGGTCGCCATCGCGGACGCGCGGCGGCAGGCCGGCGGTGAGCTGCAGGTCCTTCATCACGTCCAGGTGGGCCGCGCCGGTGCCGAAGTCCTCGCTGCCGGCGCTGGCCACCGCCACCAGCCGGAAGCGGCTCAGCCCATCCTTGATGGGAAAGCTCACGATGGCGTCGCCGTTGTCGTCAACGGGCACGTCGGCCTGCCAGTACAGCAGGGAATCGAGCAGGGTGCGGGCCGGAGGCGCCGTCGCGTCACTGCCGGCGCGGCGCGAGACGGTGACCCCCGCTGCCCCCACCACACGCTGCAATACCTCGGGATACACGCCGTCGTTCTGCTTGATCTTCTGGGCACTCTGCAACGCACTCCGCTCCCCAACGACAGTCACAATCCCGGCGGCCTTGTCAGCCGAGATCCTGAGGATGTCCATGAGCACGCCCTCCGCCGAGCGCAGCATGGCCCGCTCGTCCACCGCGGGGTTCATGACCAAGCCACTGGTCGTATAGACGTTGTGCAGGCGGGGGGCCTGCATCCGGGCCAGTAGTTGCCAGCTCGGGTTGTCCTTCAGGCTCAGCAACGCTTCGTCCAC
>NZ_JBFULE010000590.1:0-3384 GCF_056400485.1 Roseateles sp. P5_B10 | reverse complement strand
GTGCTGATCCTGACCGTCATCGTGCACGTCTACGCGGCCATCTGGGTCAGGGGCTCGCTGCGCGCCATGACGCGCGGCACGGTGACCGAGGGCTGGGCGCGCCAGAATCACGCGCTATGGCATCGCGAAATGACCAATGACCGTCGGTAGCTCCCAGAAGATCCTCAGCCCGGAAGAGATCGCCGTTCGCGCCGGCGAGCAACTGAGCTTTCTGCACCTGCCCGAGCCCGGCGTGTTTGCCGATCGCGCGTTGCGCCTGCGCGCGCTGGCCGACGGGCATGCCATGGGCGACTTCCTGCGCTTCGTCGCCGAGCTGGCCGACGCCCAGCACCGCGCCTTGTCGGCCAACGTCGCCGTGCCGCTGCCCACACCGGACGACATCGACGCCGCCGCCCGTGCCGGCGCGCCGCTGCTGCCGGCCGAAACCTGGCCGCGCGAGCCCATCTGGCGCGACTCGCTGCGCGCGCTGCTCTCCGACCTGGCCCGCCGGCTGCCTGAGGGCGCCGCCAAGGCTGCCGCGCTGCAGCTCGCCGCCGCCAGCGACGAGCAACTGGAGACCCAGGCCGGCCGCCTGCTGTCCGGCGTCATGCTGGGGCTGGACCTGGCCAGCGCACCGCTGATCGCCGCTGGCCTGCAGCTGCATTTCACGCGCCTCGTGCGGCAGACCTATGCCGCGCATGTCGACGCGCCCGTGCCGCCCTTCGGCCGCACCGACGACCCCACGCTGTGCCCCTGCTGTGGCTCCCGCCCGGTCGCCTCGCTGGAACGCCTCGGCGCCGAGGGCGCGCGCTATCTCGCCTGCGGCCTGTGCGCCACGCAATGGCATTACGTGCGCATCAAGTGCACGCACTGCCAGAGCACCAAGGGCATCTCGCTGCAAAGCCTGGTCGCGGCCGATGGCGCCTCGACCACCACCGGCGCCGTCGTGCAAGCCGAGTGCTGCAGCGAGTGCGGCCACTACCTGAAGCTGATGCACCCGGCGCGCGACAACGGCGTCGAGCCCGTCGCCGACGACCTCGCCAGCCTGACGCTGGACCTGCTGGTGGGCGAGGCCGGCTTGCATCCGCATGGCGTCAACCTGTTGCTGCTGCTCGGCGAGCCGGACGAGGCACCGCCGCCAGGACGAGAGCACTGATGGCTGCGCCCGACGAATCCGTGGTCCACGGTTCCAAGGCAAGTCCAAAAGACCTCCCGGCCCTGGACAGATTGCTGCGCGAAGCCGCGCCGCTGGTGGCCGAGCATGGCCACACGCTGGTGGCCAAGGAGGCGAGGGCGCTGCTGGACGCGCTGCGCACCCAGGCCCTGGCCGGCGCGCTGACCCGTTCGGACCTGGACGGCCTGCCCGCCGCGCTCGCCGCCCGCGTGCAGGCCCGCATGCGGCCCGCCATGCGCGCCGTGCTCAACCTGACCGGCACCGTCATCCATACCAACCTCGGCCGCTCCCTGCTGGCCGACGCTGCGCTGCAGCAGGTGCTGGCGCTGATGGGTTCGCCCAACAACCTCGAGTTCGACCTTGCCGCGGGTGGCCGCGGCGACCGCGACGAACTGATCGAAGCCCTGCTGTGCGAGCTGACCGGCGCGGAGGCCGCCACCGTCGTCAACAACAACGCCGCCGCCGTGCTGCTGGGGATCGCGGCGCTGGCCGGTGGCAAGGAAGCCATCGTGTCGCGCGGCGAGCTGGTCGAGATCGGCGGGCATTTCCGCCTGCCCGACGTGATGGCCGCGGCCGGCGCGACGCTGGTGGAGGTGGGCACCACCAATCGCACCCACCCGCGCGACTACGAGCAGGCCATCACGCCGCGCACCGGTCTCATCGTCAAGGTGCACACCAGCAACTACCAGGTGCAGGGCTTCACGGCGGCGGTGGACGAGGCGACGCTGGCGCCCATCGCGCATGCCGCCGGCCTGCCCCTGATGACCGACCTCGGCAGCGGCGCGCTGGTGGACCTGGCCGCCTACGGCCTGCCCGCCGAGCCGCTGCCCCAGGCCATGCTCGCGGCCGGCTGCGACGTCGTCACCTTCAGCGGTGACAAGCTGCTGGGCGGCCCGCAGGCCGGCCTCATCGTCGGCAGCAAGGCCGCGGTGGGCCGAATCCGCAAGTACCCGATGAAGCGCGCGCTGCGCCTGTCCAAGCTGCCCCTCGCGGCGCTGGAGGYCACGCTGCGGCTCTATCTGCGGCCCGAAAGGCTGGCGCGGGACCTGCCGACACTGCGCCTGTTGACGAGGCCTCAGGACCAGATCGCCGCGCTGGCCCAACGCCTGCTGCCCGAGATCGCCGCCGCTGTCGCGCCGCGCTTCACCGTCGAGGCGTTGGCGCTGCAAAGCCAGATCGGCTCTGGCTCACTCCCTGTCGAGCGGCTGCCGTCTGCCGGCCTGGCAATCAGCGCGGTCGACGGCCGCGGCCGCACGCTTGAAGCGCTGGCCACCGCGCTGCGCGAGCTGCCACGACCCGTCATCGGCCGCGTGCAGGACAACCGGCTGCTGCTGGACCTGCGCTGCCTCGAAGAGCCCGCGCTGCTGACCTCTCAGCTCGCCTTGTTGAAGGAGGCCCTGGCGTGATCGTGGGAACCGCCGGCCACATCGACCACGGCAAGACCACGCTCGTGCGTGCGCTGACGGGTGTGGACACCGACCGCCTGCCCGAAGAGAAGGCGCGTGGCATCAGCATCGAGCTGGGCTATGCCTATCTCGATGTCCCTGATCACGATGAACGGATCGGCTTCATCGACGTCCCCGGCCACGAGAAGCTGGTGCACACCATGCTGGCCGGTGCCAGCGGCATCGACTTCGCATTGCTGCTGGTTGCGGCCGACGACGGCGTCATGCCGCAGACGCGCGAACACCTGGCGGTGCTCAGCCTGCTGGGGCTCACACGCGGCGCCGTTGTCATCACCAAGGCCGATCGCGCCGAGCCCGCGCGCGTCGTCGCACTGCAAGAAGAGGTGAGGGCGCTCCTCGTCGGAACGAGCCTGGATGCCGCGCCCATCCTGGTCGTGTCGGCGCCCACCAGCGATGGCCTAGGTGAACTGCGCGACCTGCTGTTCGACGCCGCCCGCCAGCTGCCGGCCCGCGCCTCCCAGCACCTCGCCGCCCGCCTCGCAGTCGACCGCGCCTTCAGCCTCGACGGCGTCGGTACCGTCGTCACCGGCACGCTGCATGCCGGCGAGATCGCCGTCGGCGATGAGCTCGTCATTCAAGGTCGCCGCGCCCGCGTGCGCAGCCTGCATGCGCAGAACCGAGCTGTCGAGCGAGCCCAGGCCGGCCAGCGCTGCGCCGTCGCGCTTGCCGKCCTGACCAGGGAGCAGGCGCCGCGCGGCCAGTGGCTGACCGCGCCGGCCGTGGCGCTAGCGACCGAACGGCTCGATGCGCGGCTCACGCTATGGC
>NZ_JBFULE010000589.1:0-3400 GCF_056400485.1 Roseateles sp. P5_B10 | reverse complement strand
CGGCAGCACCGGGGGCGGCGTAAACAGTCATGGCTTGTCTCCTGCGAATGGGTTGAGGCATGTCCATCAACGCAGAACCCGTGCCAGCACACGGCGGGCACGCCAGAGCCCGCTGCACGGGTCGTAGCCAAGGGAAATCACCCTTGGGCTGTTGCAGGCTGGAGCAGTCCGGCACAGAACGGCACAGCGCTGCGCAAACACAGGCCGCGGCACCTGCCGGCAGTGCTCCAGGCGCCCGCTGTCACAGCGCGGCGCAGCCTGTTCACGGGGCTGACACCGGCCCCGGAGCAACCCTGCCCGCGCGCCGCCGCATTGCTCCATCGCGCCGCGAAAACTGCGCGATTTCAACTGGCATGGAGCTTGCGCCTTGACCGGCCATCCGCATGCCCATCGGCACGGCGGTGCATATCCATCAACAAAGGAGACAACGCCATGCAACTCAACCCTCTCGCCGCACTGCTGTCCGTGAGCTTCGGCCTGGTGGCCGCCGGCAGTGCCGCCGCCGCCGTGATCGACCAGATGATCGAGGCCTCGGCCAAGTCGGGCCAGGAAGTGCTGTCCTGGGGCCTGGGCACGCAGGGCCAGCGCCACTCGACGCTCAAGCAGGTCAACGTGGGCAACGTGGCCAAGCTGTCGCCGGTCTGGGCCTTCTCCTTCGGCGGCGAGAAGCAGCGCGGCCAGGAGTCGCAGCCGCTGATCCACAACGGCAAGATGTTCGTGACGGCCTCCTACTCGCGCATCTTTGCGCTGGACGCCGCCACYGGCGCCAAGCTGTGGAAGTACGAGCACCGCCTGCCCGACGGCATCATGCCCTGTTGCGACGTCGTCAACCGCGGCGCGGCGCTGTTCGACAACCTCGTCATCTTCGCCACGCTGGACGCCCAGCTCGTGGCGCTGGACCAGGCCACCGGCGACGTGGTGTGGAAGGAAAAGATCGATGACTACGCCGCCGGCTACTCCGCCACGGCCGCACCCATCATTGCCCAGGGCCTGTTGCTGACGGGCGTGTCGGGCGGCGAGTTCGGCGTGGTCGGCCGTGTGGAAGCGCGCGACCCCAGGACCGGCAAGATGGTCTGGACCCGCCCGACGGTCGAAGGCCACATGGGCTACACCTGGGACAAGGCCGGCGTGAAGCACGAGAACGGCATCTCCGGCACGCAGGGCAAGAGCTGGCCCGGCGACCTGTGGAAGACCGGCGGCGCGGCCACCTGGCTGGGCGGCACCTACGACCCCAAGACCGGCCTGGCCTACTTCGGCACCGGCAACCCCGCACCGTGGAACAGCCATCTGCGCCAGGGCGACAACCTGTTCAGCTGCTCCACCGTCGCCATCGACGTGAAGACCGGCCTGATCAAGTGGCACTACCAGGGCACGCCCAACGACGGCTGGGACTTCGACGGCGTCAACGAGTTCATCACCTTCGACCAGGACGGCAAGCGCATGGGCGCCAAGGCCGACCGCAACGRCTTCTTCTACGTGCTGGACGCCACCAACGGCCAGCTCGCCAACGCCTTTCCCTTCGTCAAGAAGATCAGCTGGGCCACCGGCATCGATTTGAAGACCGGCCGGCCCAACTTCGTGCCCGAGAACCGCCCCGGCGACCCGACCGCCGGCGCCGACGGCAAGAAGGGCAACTCGGTGTTCTCGTCGCCCTCCTTCCTGGGCGGCAAGAACCAGATGCCCATGGCCTACAGCCCGGACACCAAGCTCTTCTACGTGCCCGCCAACGAATGGGGCATGGAGATCTGGAACGAACCCATCGCCTACAAGAAGGGCGCCGCCTATCTGGGCGCCGGCTTCACGATCAAGACGCTCAACGACGACTACATCGGCGCCCTGCGCGCAGTGGACCCCAAGACCGGCAAGATCGTCTGGGAGGTCAAGAACAACGCGCCGCTGTGGGGTGGTGTGCTGACCACCGCCGGCAACCTGGTGTTCTGGGGCACGCCGGAAGGCTGGCTCAAGGCCGCGGACGCCAAGACCGGCAAGGTCGTCTGGCAGTTCCAGACCGGCTCGGGCGTCGTCGCACCGCCGGTGTCCTGGCAGCAAAACGGCGAGCAGTACATCAGCGTCGTGTCGGGCTGGGGCGGCGCCGTGCCGCTGTGGGGCGGCGACGTGGCCAAGAAGGTCAGCTTCCTGGAGCAGGGCGGCATGGTCTGGGTGTTCAAGCTGCCGAAATAGGCCCACCCCCTACTCGCTTCGCGAGCCCCCTCAAGGGGGCGCCGTCAGTGGCCCGGCAAAGCGCTTGCGCTTCGGTGAAGGCTCATATCGCGCAGCGATGTGATGCCGAAGCCAAAGCCGGTTCCACGACGGCCGCTTGAGGGGCTCGTCTTGCATCCTCGCCTGGAGTTCCTGATGTCCCACCCCACCCGCCGCATCTTCATGATGCAAGCCACCCTGGCCACCCTCGCCTGCCCAGCCCTCGCGCAGACGTCGCCGGTCGACGAAGCCAGCGAGACCGCTGTCGCCCTGGGCTACAGGCACGACACCACCAAGGTCGATACCGCCAAGTTCCCCAAGCACCAGGCCAGCCAGCACTGCGCCAACTGCCAGTTCTGGCAGGCCAAACCCACCGACGCGTGGAGCGGCTGCGCGATGTTCGGCCGCAAGGCGCAGGTCGCGAAGAACGGCTGGTGCAATGCGTGGGTCAAGGCGCCGGGCTGAGCCCAAGCCGGGCTCGCGGAACAGGAGCCCACTTGGTCGATCACACGGAAAAGCGGCTGTCGCCTTCAGGCTGGCTGCTGTCACCCAGACTTTGCGATCCAATGGCAGCTGTCCGCGGCAACGGTCATTGAACGGTTCGCAGCCTGAGCGACTGCTGGACCACCGGGACCGGCCACCCACCGATGTCCGCGCTTGGCGAGTCACCGGGCCGGTCAACGACAGCTATCGCGGCCGCAGGCCCGAACGACGCGGGCGTCAGCAAAGTGACCAAAGCGGAAGTACCGATGTCCAGTTCAGCCCGGCGCCGCCATGAGTATTCGCGCAGCGACCAGCGGTGGCCGGCGGTGGTCGCGTACGACTGAATCACAGTCCGCCAAGGGCCGCCGCATCGATCCGCTGAGCCAGGGCATGTGTAGGTTGCCAGCGCCCGCCCTGCGCTACGAAGCGATCCGCGGCGTCCAACACCTCGCGAGACGGTCGCGCTTGAGTAAACACGGCGTCAATCGCCAAGCCTGCCAGGGCACGCTGCTGCCGATGCATCCGGTCGGTATCGACACGACCCTGAGGGTCGAACGTCAGCACGAAATACACCCTGCGGACAATGTGAAGCACGGTGCGGCCGCTGGCTGTGCGTGGAGGGCGAGACATTGCGGTCATTGGCCAGGTACGTCAGGAAGGCCTCGACCTCCGGGCCGCCCATTTGCGCGGGGTGGCGAATGCCATGAAACCGGATGAA
>NZ_JBFULE010000588.1:0-3403 GCF_056400485.1 Roseateles sp. P5_B10 | reverse complement strand
GGACTTGATTTCGCTAGCAATCTGCGCGGAGTCTCCAGTCTCTCTGCCGGCCTTCTCGATAACTTGCCTCTCGCTTGTTTCTGGTTCGCGTAGTTGCCGCTCAAGGTTTTGTATTAGCACGGCGAGGCGAGCATTAATTGCTTGAGTTTCCTTTCTGTTAAAAGGCGGTCGTTGCGGCGACGAATTGAAAAGCTTCTTCCAAAAAGAGGTCTTCGTCGCAGGAGTTGTAGCTGCGTCCGTGAGCCACTTTTGAAATTCATGAAGGCTTTTTATAAGGACGCTAATAAGGACATCGGGATAGGAGTGTCCTTTGAACGTCTCCATGTCAACGAATGCAATCGGACGGCGATCAATCGTTAACTCAGCCGCAGTTTTCCTTAGAAGACTTGACTTGCCTGACCCACGTCTGCCAAAGACTATGTGGTGTTGATTCGATTTGGCCCTAAGCAGCACTCCCGGTGCTGGTTCAATAAATCGATGCGTTCCTTCCTTTGTTGCTCGCGTCACTTCCTCGCACAGCAGCAGCAGTTTATTGATTGCCGGGTGATMGAGTTCAGAATGCTCAGCGTTAGTTTTTTTCAATTTATCCTCCTGAATCTTAGGCGTGGTCGTGCGGGTTATTTGCAATCGATTGACCGAAGCTAAATGCGCGTGACGCCTGTATTCCAGCCAGTTCCTCGTCCTGAATGCGCAGTAGACGCGTTAGCGCGCGCTTCTGTACAGCGTGTTCCTACTGATTTCCAACCTTTTCGCTGCCCACGACACATTCCCCACACCGCCGTGTAGCGCGAATGCAGGCGTAGGTTGGTTGGCGCAGGTCGTGGGGGCTGGCGTTCRGCGCGCCATCGGAAGCGTCCATCTGCACTGACCGCTGAGGCTCAGCGGGACGCTCCTCCAGGCGGCGGGCCGTCACCTGTGTCWTGGCGGCTGCGATTCGGGGTCTTAAATCTAAAGTCCGGCGCCCCGGGGCGCAGCAGCCCCACCGGTGTCGTTTTGAGCCGCGCCATCGCGGCATCGCCGCGACGGCGCGGCCGTCCTCAGAAGAACACGATCCCGCCAAACGCGAATCCGTTCATCCTGGCCTCGCTGCCCGTGACCCGCCTGGAAGTGGTGCGGCTCAGTTCCGTCACCAGCGTCACGCTCTTGGTCAGCCCGTAGTACAGGCTGGCCGTCACGTTGGTGTTGCTGCGCAGATCGGCCGCCGCGCCATCCTTCAGCTTGCTCTCGCCCCAGTTCAGCCGGAGCTTGGTCTTGGCCGTGGCCCGCCAGCCTGCCTGCAGCCGCACCATTCGCCGCTTGCGTTTGCCGCGCCGCCGCCGGCCAACACCTTGCCGTATGTCAACTCCCCGTCAATCCGAGCCCACCACAATCACTACAACAGTTCTGGCCGCACCATCCCCATGCCCACCCCCCGCTACGACCCCCTTAGCCGCGTCCTGCACTGGCTGACGGCCATCGCCGTGACCGTGGCCTTCATCCTGGGCCCGGGCGGCTTCGGCCGGATGATGCGCAATGGCATCGACCCGGCAACGCGGCTGGACATCGTCTGGCATGAGTCCCTGGGCCTGCTGGTGCTGGCGCTGACGCTGCTGCGCCTGTTGTGGGTGGCGCTGCGGCCGGGCAAGCCGCGCTTCGAGATGGCGGCGTGGATGAATGGGCTCTCAAAGCTGGTGCACGGCGTGCTGTGGGCCTTGATGTTGGCCTTGCCGGCCACGGCCTTGCTGGCCCTGGGCAGCGAGCACCATCCGCTGACGCTGCTGGGCGGCGTGCGGGTGGACGAGTTCCCGTGGATCGCCGGCTCGCGCCTGGGCGAGGCGGCGGATTGGGGCGACGTGCACGGCCTGCTCGGCGACGTGCTGATGTGGCTGGCCGGCCTGCATGCGCTGGCCGCGCTGTATCACCACTTCCTGCGCCGCGACGGTGTGCTGGCAGCCATGCTGCCCTGGCAGAGCAAGCGCTGAGCCGCTGGCTCGGCCGCAAGCCGCGTTGCCGGGTCATGGAGGCGGCAACGCCGCCGTTCAAGGCGTCGATGCAAAGGTCAGCGGCCCGAGAGCGCCGCGACCAAGGCCTTCGCCACGGCTTCGCTCGAATTCGGGTTCTGGCCGGTGATCAGATTGCCGTCCTGTTCCACGTGGCTCAGCAGGGGCAGCAGCGCGGAATGGAAATCAGCGCCGCTGGCCTTCATCTCGTCTTCCAGCAGGAAGGGGACGACGGCCTTCAACCGCGCCAGGAACTCTTCGGCATTGGTGAAGCCGGTGGCGCGGCGGCCCTGGAAGAAAGGCTGGCCGTCGGCGCGCCTTGCGTGCACCAGCGCGGCCGGGCCGTGGCAGATGGCCGCAATCACCTTGCCGGCCGCGTCGTGCCGCGCTACCAGCGTGTGCAAGGTGGCGTCCTTGGCCAGGTCCATCATCGGGYCGTGGCCACCGGGGATGAACACGGCGTCGAAGGTCTCGCCCTGCACGGACGCCAGCGTCACGCTGTGCCCCAGCGCTTCCAGCGGCATGGCCCATTCCTTGCGCTGCTTGTCGCTCGGTTCCGTCTTGGGGTCCAGCGGCACGGGGCCGCCCCGGGGCGATGCGACCGTGACGGCGATGCCTGCCTCGATGGCAGCCAGGTAGGGCACGGCGAACTCCTCCAGCCACAGGCCGGTCTGATGCTCAGGCGAGAGTTGTGTGGCACTGGTGGTGACGAAAAGGGCGCGCATGGATGGTCTTCAAAGTGGCTACGCGCAAATCTAGGTTGCTGTCAGCTCGCGCCTTGTAGGCGGCAATGCCGCTCGCGACCGCGCGCACGCCTGAAAGCGCTCGCTTCTTCCGTCGGCTCGCGACGCGGGCCGTCAGAGCTGGGTGTGCAGCACCGTCTGCGGCCCGAGCAGCGCGTTCAGCCGCGGGCTCGCTGGAACTGGCGCTTTCGGGTGATCATGCAAGCCTTGCAACAGTCCCTGCCCTCACTGCCTCATTGACCGCCAAGTGTTGCAGTTGGGACTTGAGCCGCCAACCGTMAAGGAATACAAGGGCTCGAATATGGCTGTGAACTGTGCTTCGAACGCCGGAAAGGCTGGGTGCATGATCGCGTTCGCCGTTTCCTGCGCTCTGGCCGGTTCTTGCTGGGCGGCGGATCGCAAGCTGAGCATCGTCACGGAGGAGTGGGCCCCATATAACTACAGTGAAGATGGCGCACTGACAGGGTTTTCGGTAGAAGTCRTCCGGGCGATTGCCCAGGCGCTCAACGCAGATATCGATATTCAGCTGATGCCCAGCATGCGCGCCAAAGCATCGCTGGAAGGCAATCAAAGAACGATGCTGATCACGATGTTGCGAACCCCGGAACGCGAGACCAAATACAAATGGATTGGCCCGCTGGGCGACAGTTCCATTTATTTCTACAAGCGCAAAGGCAATCC
>NZ_JBFULE010000587.1:0-3403 GCF_056400485.1 Roseateles sp. P5_B10 | reverse complement strand
CTACGAAGGCGTGCCCAAGCGCAACGGCACCGTCACACTGCTGGCCAGCAGCGGCACGGCCAGCACCACGCCGGCCATCGGCGAGCACTTCTACTACGCCAAGATCACGCAGAACGACGGCAAGATGCTGTGGACAGCGCCCGTCTGGGTCACGCAGTCCAACGGGCCGGTGGACACCACGCCGCCGACCGCGACGGCCAGCGAGAGCGGCACGTCCGGCACCGTCACGCTGTCGGCCACGGCGAGCGACAACATCGGCGTGGCGCGCGTGGACTTCGTCGTTGATGGCACGGTGAAGGGCAGCGACAGCAGCGCGCCCTATTCGCTGTCGCTGGACTCGACGACGCTCACAAACGGCAGCCACAGCCTGGTCGCCCGCGCCTACGACGCCGCCGGCAACTCGGGCGCCTCGTCGGCCGTCAACTTCAGCATCAGCAATGCCAGCGCGGCGCTGAACGAGACCGAGTCCAACGGCACCATCGCCACCGCCAACGTCGTCACCAACCAGACGACGATCAGCGGCACCATGGCCACCACGAGCGACAAGGACTACTTCAAGGTCACGCTGGCCGCAGGCAAGACGCTGCGTGTCGACATGAGCTGCCCGGCGGCCTATGACTACGACATCTACTTGCACAACGCCAGTGGCACGACGCTGACCTCGTCAGAGAGCGCCACCTGCACCGAGTCCCTGAGCTACAAGAACACCGGCAGCTCGGCGCTGGCGGTCTACATCCGCGTGGGGGCCTACTCAGGCAGCAGCGGCACCCAGGGCTATACGCTGRCGCTGAGCTACCCCTGATGGCGCTGGCTTGGGGCCATCCCGGAGACGCCGGGGGCGGTACTCTGCCTAAGATCGTGCGCACACATCCTGGAGACAAGCCCATGCGCACGACCTTGATTGCCCTGGCGGCCCTGCTGGCCGCCGGCACCGCCGCTGCCGATTACCCCGACAAGCCCGTCACCCTGATCGTGCCGTTCGCAGCCGGCGGCCCGACCGACAAGGTCGCCCGCGACCTCGCCGAAGCGTTGCGCAAGCCCCTGGGTGCCACCATCATTGTCGAGAACGTCGGCGGTGTAGGCGGTACGCTGGGCGCCAACAAGGTGGCCAAGGCCGCGCCGGATGGCTACACGCTGCTGCTGCACCACATCGGCATCGCCAGCGCGACGGCCCTCTACCGCACGCTGCCCTACAAGACGCTGGAAGACTTCGAATACCTGGGCATGGTCAACGAGGTGCCGATGACGCTGATCGGCCGCCCCAATCTGCCGGCGGCCAACTATGCCGAACTGGCCAAGTGGCTGGAGTCCAACAAGGGCAACATCAACCTCGCCCACGCCGGGGTCGGCTCGGCCTCGCATCTGTGCGGCCTGCTGTATCAGTCGGCCATCAAGATCGACATGACGACCGTGCCCTACAAGGGCACCGCACCGGCCATGAATGACCTGCTCGGCGGCCAGGTCGACATCATGTGCGAYCAGACCACCAACACCACCGGACAGATCGAGGCCGGCAAGGTCAAGGCCTATGCGGTGATGTCGGCCAAGCGCCTGCCCAGCGGCCCGCTGGCCAAGCTGCCGACGGCCGACGAGTCAGGGCTGAAAGGCTTCAACCTGGCCGTCTGGCACGGCATGTATGCACCCAAGGGCACGCCCAAGGCCGTCATCGACAAGGTCAACACGGCGCTGCGCGCAGCCCTGAAGGACGCCGACTTCCACAAGCGCCAGGAGGCCCTGGGTGCGGTCATCATCAGTGACGCGCGCCTTGCGCCGGCAGAGCACAAGAAGTTTGTCGAGGCCGAGATCAACAAACTCACCCCGGTCATCAAGGCGGCAGGGATCTACGCCGACTGAAATGGAGCCCCTCGTCTGGTCTCGCCATGCTGAACGCAGGCGAGTCCAGCCGGTCCCCCTGGGGGACGGCGATGCTTGCCGGATTGACCAGCAAGCACATCGCCAAAGGCGGGCCTGCTTGGGAGCGGCCCGGCGCTCGGCCCGCAAGCCAGCAAGCAAGCGTTGTTTCGAACGTCGGCCGGGGCGGCGCTCAGCCTTGTGTGCGGGCGTGCACGCCGCTTGGCCGTCAGTGGGGGTGGGCCTTTTCGCGCTTGTTCGCGTACATGCCCTGGTCACTGCGGCTGAGCACGGTGCGCAAGGTGTCGGTCGGCAGGACTTCGGCGAGCCCCAGGCTCACCGAGACCGACAGGCCGGCAGCGATGGCGCTCCAGGCATGGCGGGACACCGCGTCCGCGATCCGCTCGGTCAGCGCTTGGGCTGCCTGCGCGCCGGTATCGCGCAGGATGATGACGAACTCGTCGCCGGCCAGCCGCGCGGGAAAGTCCTTGTCGCGCACGCATCTTCGGATCTGCGCCGCGATGGCCCGCAGCACCGCGTCGCCCGCGTTGTGCGAATGGCCGTCGTTGATCTGCTTGAACTTGTCGACGTCGATCATGACGAGGCAGGCCGTGCTGCCCTGGGTGCGCACCTCCTCCAGCAGGCCTTGCAGCTGGAGTTCGAAATGGCGCCGGTTCGGCAGGCCGGTCAGGCCATCCTCGAGCGCCAGTTGCTGGAAGTGCGCGCGCCCGGCCTCGGAGGCGTGCAACTGCCGGGTCCGGCTGCGCAGTTCCAGTTGCCGCTCGACGTCGGCGACGCGGCCGCGCAGGCTGGCAGACCGGGCCAACTGCTCGCGCTCGGCCAGTTCGCGCAGGGCCTGCGCGGCTGCGGCGTGGTCGCCCGCGGTGGACGCCAGATAAGCCAACTGGCCCAGGCCAATGCTGACCAGCCCTTCATGGTTCTGCGCCAGGGCGATGCGAATCATCTGCTCGGCGTGATTGCGGGCCAACGGCAGGTCATCTTCGGCCAAGGCCAGTTCGGACCCGGCCCAAAGCACGAGGGCTTGCAGCCAGGGCCGGCGGGAAGATTCCACCGCCTCGCGCAGCCGGCGCACCTGCGCCGCGGCACCCACAAGGTCGGCCTGCCAGATCAGCAGCATGGCCTTGTTGAAGGCATGGGTGAGGGCGCTGCTGCTGCGGCTGCCAATGCCGATGCTGGCCAATGGCGCTGCATCGTGCAGCAGTTCGTCGCAACGGCGCAGGTGTTCGCGCAGCAGTTCCAGGCTGGTCGTGCCTGCCGTGGTGGCGCTGCGTGCGCTGAGCGTGCGCATGACCTCGGTGGACCCCAGGTCGGCATGCAGCACATAGGTGTCAACCGGGGGATCGCACTGGTAGGCCAACTCGATGGCGCGCTGTGAAGCCTCGCTGGCCTCGGCGTAGGAGCGGCCGATGAACATGGCGACACCCAGTGCGTGGTGGGCCACGACCTGCTCTACGCTGGCTCCGTCGCCCGACGTGCCGGCACACAGCTTGACCGCCAGCAGGGCGCAATCGACCGAGGTTTCGTAGTAGCC
>NZ_JBFULE010000586.1:0-3407 GCF_056400485.1 Roseateles sp. P5_B10 | reverse complement strand
CGGCAAAACCGCTCTTTCTGCAAATGAGACCGATTCGCATTAGACTTCGCACCCATGATTGTTTGTGTCTGCCACCGAGTCTCTGATCGCGATATCGCGATTGCCGCCTCCAGCGGCTGCCCGAATTTCGAGGCCCTGCAGGATGACCTGCGCGTGGCCACGGCCTGCGGCGCCTGCCGGGACTGCGCCTGTGCGGTTTTCGAGGAAAGTCGTGTCGAAGGCGCCGCTCCGCGGGGACGCGGCATGGTGGTCGTCCCGATCCGACTGGCGGCATGAACTAGAATGCTCCCCGGCGCCGACATCCGGCGCCTTTTTGTTGGTCTGATTTCCTGAACGTCGTTGTGAATTCCGCAGCCGATCTGGGGCGGGCCACGCAGCACGACAACAGTAAGGAAATTCCATGAGCACCCTCCAAACCGGCACTGTCAAATGGTTTGACGACGGCAAGGGCTTCGGCTTCATCACGCCGGCCGACGGCAGCAAGGACCTGTTCGCCCACCACAGCGAAATCAAGAACAACGGCGGCTTCCGCACGTTGGCTGAAGGCGCCCAGGTCGAATTCGAAGTGAAGCAGGGCCCCAAGGGCCTGCAAGCAGCAAACATCCGTTCGCTGTAATCCCTCACGGCTTTGGCCGTTGAGTCAAGCCCGCGCCCTGCGCGGGCTTTGTGCTTTCTGGGTCCGCCGTCGACAATCCACCTCTTATGTCCGCCTTGCCCGTCACTGCCCCGAAGGCCCTGACCGCTTACCGCCCGTTCTGGGCCAAGCGTTTCGGCCCCGCACCCTTCCTGCCCATGAGCCGGGCGGAGATGGAGCAGCTCGGCTGGGATTCCTGCGACATCATCATCGTCACCGGCGACGCCTACGTCGACCACGCCAGCTTCGGCATGGCCGTGATCGGCCGCACGCTGGAGGCGCAGGGCTTTCGCGTCGGCATCATTGCTCAGCCGGACTGGAGCAGCGCCGACGCCTTCAAGGCCCTGGGCAAACCCAACCTGTTCTTCGGCGTGGCGGCCGGCAACATGGATTCGATGATCAACCGCTACACGGCTGATCGAAAAATCCGCAGCGACGACGCCTACACGCCCGGTGGCGAAGGYGGCAAGCGCCCCGACCGCGCGACCCTGGTCTACACCCAGCGCTGCCAGGAAGCCTTCAAGGACGTGCCCATCGTCATCGGTGGCATCGAGGCCTCGCTGCGCCGCATCGCCCACTACGACTACTGGCAGGACAAGGTGCGCCGCTCCGTCCTCGTGGACAGCAAGGCCGACCTGCTGGTCTACGGCAACGCCGAGCGCGCCATCATCGAGATCGCCCACCGCCTGGCGCGCCGCGAGCCCATCGAGAGCCTGACCGATGTGCGCGGCACTGCCTTCATGCGCCGCGATGAAGACCCGACGGCCGAAGGCTGGTTCGAGCTGGACTCGACCGAGGTGGACCGTCCCGGCCGCATTGACGAGCTGATCAGCCCCTACCAGATCGTCGAAGAGAACAAGGCCTGCGCGTCCAACGACGCGCCCGATGGGGCGAAGCCCATCACCATCCACAAGACCGGCCGCATCACCATGCCGCCGCGCGACCACACGGTGGTGCGCCTGCCGGCCTATGAGAAGGTCAAGAGCGACCCGGTGCTCTACGCCCACGCCAACCGCGTGCTGCACCTGGAGACCAACCCCGGCAATGCCCGCGCGTTGGTGCAGCGCCACGGCGAGCGCGACCTGTGGATCAACCCGCCGCCCATCCCGCTGACGACGCCGGAGATGGACCACGTCTTCGACCTGCCATACGCGCGCAGCCCGCACCCGAGCTATGCGGACGAGAAGGGCGGCCACGACGGCGCGACCAAGATCCCGGCCTGGGAAATGATCCGCTTCAGCGTGAACATCATGCGCGGCTGCTTCGGCGGCTGCACTTTCTGCTCCATCACCGAGCACGAGGGGCGCATCATCCAGAGCCGCTCGGAAGACTCCGTGATCCGCGAGATCGAGGAGATGCGCGACAAGGTCAAGGGCTTCACCGGCATCGTGTCGGACCTGGGCGGCCCGACGGCCAACATGTACCGCATCGGCTGCAAGAGCCCCGAGATCGAGGCCGCCTGCCGCAAGCCCAGCTGCGTCTACCCGGGCATCTGCCCGAACCTGAACACCAGCCACGATCCGCTGATCAAGATGTACCGCCGCGCGCGTGCGCTGCCGGGCGTCAAGAAGATCCTGATCGGCTCGGGCCTGCGCTACGACCTGGCGGTGGAGTCGCCCGAGTACGTGAAGGAGCTGGTCACGCACCACGTCGGCGGCTACCTGAAGATCGCGCCCGAGCACACCGAGGGCGGCCCGCTGTCCAAGATGATGAAGCCGGGCATCGGCAGCTACGACCGCTTCAAGCAGATGTTCGAGGCGGCGAGTGCGGCGGCCGGCAAGAAGCAGTACCTGATCCCTTACTTCATCGCCGCCCACCCCGGTACCAGTGACGAGGACATGATGAACCTCGCCGTCTGGCTGAAGAAGAACGGCTTTCGCGCCGACCAGGTGCAGACCTTCTACCCCAGCCCGATGGCCACGGCGACGGCGATGTACCACTCGGGCAAGAACCCGCTCAAGGGCATCAGCCGTGACGAGACACGTGGCGAGAGCGTGGACATCGTGCGCGGCGAGCGCCGTCGCCGCCTGCACAAGGCCTTCCTGCGCTATCACGACGCCAACAACTGGCCGCTGCTGCGCGAGGCGCTCAAGGCCATGGGCCGGGCCGACCTGATCGGCAACGGCAAGCACCACCTGATCCCGAGCTACCAGCCCATCACCGACGGCAGCTACGAAAGCGCGCGGCGCAAGAACTCGACCGGCGTCACGCCGGCGGCCAAACCAGCGAGTGCGGCACCGATGAAGCCGGCCACGCCGCGCAAGGGCCAGCTCTTGACCCAGCACACTGGCCTGCCGCCGCGCGTGACCGGCGCAAGTCGTAACAGCGCGCCGCGTCCGGGCAAACCCGCAAAACGTTGAGGCGATTCGCAGGACTTTTGCCCCTGCTTTTCGTGACTACAAGGCCGAGGATGCCGTACGCTTGCGGCTACTTGACGAGTAGGAGCCGCGGCCGCGCCGTGATGCCCCAGCCCCGGAGCCCTCGCCCCCATGCAAGAAACGCCCGCCGTTGACGACGACCTGCTCGAGCTGCTCGACGACCCCGAGCACGCTGAAGGCGAGCATCGCCCGCAAGACCGGCCCTGGCGCATTCTCATCGTTGACGACGACGGTGACGTCCACAAGGCCACCGAACTGGCCATGCAGGGCCTGACCGTCGAAGGCCAGCCCCTCGTCTTCCTGCACGCCTCTTCCGCCGCCCAGGCCCGCCAATTGCTGGCTAGCGAGGACGACCTCGCCGTCGTGCTGCTCGACGTCGTCATGGAGAGCGAAGA
>NZ_JBFULE010000585.1:0-3409 GCF_056400485.1 Roseateles sp. P5_B10 | reverse complement strand
GTCATGAAGGACGGCCTGGTGCGCGCCGACGACCTGCCGCTGGTGTTCAAGGCGCTGGGCTGCGACTCGCTGCCGCGCGGCAGCCATGTGAAGGTGCGCATCACCGGGCTGGACGAGATGACGCTGGACGTGCATGCGACGCTGGTCGAGCGGCTGGATGAGTCGCCTGCCGCTGAAGAACCGGAAGGCGATGAGGACGAGCTCGAGGCCGCCGCGGCACCGCTGACACTGGCCATCGACCTGAATGATGGTTCCGGCGAGGCAGAACCCGCCGAAGCGGCCTCGCAAAGCTGAGATGCGCAAACCGAGCACGCTGCAGATCGCGCTCGCGTTTTCGCTTGGCGTGCACATCGCGCTGATGTTCATGCGCATCGCCGCGCCCGAGGCCTTCAACCGCATCTTCCAGGACACGCCGCTGGAGGTGGTGCTCGTCAACACACGCTCCAACGAGGCGCCCGTCAAGGCCCAGGCCCTGGCCCAGGCCAACCTGGCTGGCGGCGGCAACATGGAAACCGGCCGCGCGACTTCGCCACTGCCACCGGCGCGGCAAAGCGAAGTGGGTGATGCGGCCGAGGCGCAAAGCTCGCAGATCGCCCAGTTGCAGCAGCAGCAACAGCAGTTGCTGACCCAGGTGAGGCGCGAGCTGGCCCTGCTGCCCCCGCCTGACCCGCGCCGCGAAAAGACCGACGCTGCCGAGCGCGCCCTGGCCGAGAAACGCCGACAGCTCGTGGACCTGCTCGCCGAGATCGAGAAGCGCGTCAACGACGAGAGCGCCCGGCCGCGCAAGCGCTACGTCAGCCCGGCCACGCGTGAGGTGGTCTACGCCCAGTACTACGACGGCCTGCGCCGCCGCATCGAGGAGCGCGGCACGCGCGACTTCCCCGAGGCGCGCGGCAAGAAGCTTTATGGCGAGCTGACCATGAACATCCACATCGACCACAAGGGCCGCGTCATCGAGACCGAGATCGTCGCCTCCAGCGGCAACCCGACGCTGGACAAGCGCGCCGTCGCCATCGTGCAGGCGGCCTCGCCCTTCGGCAATTTCAGCAAGGAGATGCTGCGCGGGGCTGAGGTGCTGGTCATCACATCGCGCTTCAAGTTCACGCGTGACGAAAGCCTGGAAACGACTTTGCAGGGGCAGCCGCAATGACTGATCGATATGCCGTTGTCGGTCATCCGGTCGAGCACAGCCGCTCGCCGGCCATCCACGCGATGTTTGCGGAGCAGACGGGGCAGCAGCTCGTCTATGAGCGGCTGCTTGCGCCGCTGGATGGCTTCGAGGCCACGCTGCGCGYGTTCGCGGCCGCTGGCGCCAAGGGCTGCAACATCACCGTACCCTTCAAGTTCGATGCCTTTGCGCTGGCCACCGAACATACGGAACGCGCCGCGCTGGCCTGCGCCGTCAACTCGCTGCGCTTCGACGAAGGGGGCTGGGTGGGCGACAACACCGACGGCGTCGGTCTCGTCAACGACATCCAGCGCAACGCCCGCCGGCCGCTGGAAGGCCTGCAGGTGCTGCTGGTGGGCGCCGGTGGCGCGGCGGCGGGCGTGCTGGGCAGCCTGATCGCGGCCAGGCCGGCGCGCATCACCATCGCCAACCGCTCAGTGGGCAATGCCCAGGCCTTGGTGGCCAGCCATGCCGACCTGGGCGTCCCCCTTGCCGCGGTCACCTTGGCGGAGGCCCCCGCTGCGCAAGACATCGTCGTCAACGCCACCAGCACCAGCCTCGCCGGCGCGGCCTCGCCGGTCGATGCCCGCGTGCTGGCCCGCGGCGCGCTGGCGCTGGACATGATGTACGGCCCCAAGGCGCAAGGTTTTCTGGACTGGGCCGCCGCCCACGGCGCCGAGCCGCGCGACGGTCTGGGCATGCTTGTCGAGCAGGCGGCCGAGGCCTTCTTCTTCTGGCGCGGCGTGCGGCCAGACACGGCGCCGGTGCTGAAAGCGCTGAGATCCGAGCTGAGGGCCGCTCTGTGATCCGCCACATCGGCCGACTCGTCGCTGTGCTGGCCCTGGCCGTCATTTGCCTGCAACTCTGGTTTGCCGGCCGGATCGCGCTGATGAACGTCCTCGCACCGCAGTCCACCAGCTTCCAGCGCAGCGAGGCCGTGCGCCTGTTGAAGGAAAAACAGCAGGTCGCCTGGAGCCAGCAGTGGGTGAACGACGCCCAACTGGCCACCACGCTCAAGCGCGCCGTCATAGCCAGCGAGGACGACGGCTTCGCCCAGCACGGCGGCGTGGACTGGGAGGCCCTCAAGGGCGCCTGGAAGAAGAACGAGAAGGCACAGGCCCGCGTGGAAGCTCGCGGCAAGGGTGTGGCCAAGGTCATCGGCGGCTCGACGATCACCCAGCAGCTGGCCAAGAACCTGTTCCTTTCCGGGGAGCGCACGCTGTTGCGCAAGGGCCAGGAGCTGATCCTCACGTTGATGCTGGAAGGCCTGCTGAGCAAGCAGCGCATCCTGGAGATCTACCTGAACAGTGTCGAATGGGGGGAAGGCCTGTTCGGTGCCCAGGCCGCGGCGCGGCATTACTTCCGCACGGATGCGTCACGCCTGGGCGCCTTCGAGGCCGCGCGGCTGGCGGTGATGCTGCCGGCGCCCAAGCGCTTCGAGCGCCAGCCGGGCTCGGCCTATGTCATGGGCCGGGCCGGCCTCATCGTCGGCCGCATGAACAGCGCCCAAACGCCATGACCACCCCCACGCTCGCTTCGCTCACTGCCCCCCGAGGGGGCGCGTCAGTGCTTCGGACGGCCGCGCGCCACTGACATGAGCGACTTCACCGAAGAAATCGCCGCTGCCGCCGCCCGCCTCATCGTCGACGAGGGCATGGACTGGGGCCCGGCCAAGCAGCGCGCCGCCCGCGACCTGGGCGCGCCGCGCGCCGCCTTGCCTGGCAACGACGAGGTCGAGGACGCCGTGCGCGAGCACATCGCCATCTTCCATGCCGACACTCAGCCGGCCGAGTTGCGGGCCCTGCGCGAGCTGGCCGCGCAGTGGATGGCGCGCCTGGCCGAGTTCCGCCCGCACCTGACTGGCGCCGTCTGGCGCGGCACGGCGACACGGCTGTCCAATGTTCACCTGCAGCTGTATTGCGACGACAGCAAGGCGGCCGAGATCGCCTTGCTGGATCGCGGCATCAACTTCGACGTGGCCGAAACGACAGCCGGCCGTGGCCGGCAGGTCGACATGCTCATCCTGGATGCACCTTGCGCCGCCCTCGGCGAGCGGGTGACGCTGTGCCTGACCATCCTGGACTTCGACGACCTGCGCGGCGCCCTCAAGCCCGACGCGCGCGGCATGACCGAGCGCGGCGACCTGGCCGCGCTGCAAAACCTCCTGGAGGCCGCCGAATGACGCCCATCAACCGCCGCCTGATCCTGGCCGGCGCCGGCGTCGGGGCCGCAGCCCTGGGC
>NZ_JBFULE010000584.1:0-3416 GCF_056400485.1 Roseateles sp. P5_B10 | reverse complement strand
GCTCTGGCCCGCGTGGAACTCTGCGACGACGCGACGCAGGGGCAGGCCCTCGCCCACTTCGTCGTCATCGGCGGCGGCTTCTCCGGTGTCGAGGTGGCCGGCGCGCTGGCCGACTTCGTCAAGAGCGCCAGCCGCCACTACCCACGCACCCGTGCCGCCGGCTTCGGCATCACGCTGCTGCATGACGGTGACCGGCTGCTGCCCGAGCTGCCGCCGGCCCTGGGCGACGCCGCCGAACGCTCGCTGTCGCGCCGCGGCGTGCACGTGCGCTGCGGCACCCGGGCCGCGCGCATCCATGCCGACGCGGTCGAACTGTCCGACGGCCAGAAGCTGCCGAGCGCAACGGTTGTCTGCACCGTCGGCACTCGGCCCAACCCGCTCGTGGAAGCGCTGGCCCTGCCGCTGCAGCGCGGCCGCATCGCCACCGAGGCCGACGGTCGCGTGCAGGACGAGCCCGCCCTGTGGGCCCTCGGCGACTGCGCCGCCCAACCCAATGCCCGCGACGGCCTGATCTGCCCACCGACGGCGCAGTTCGCCGTCGCCCAGGCCAAGGCGCTCGCCAACAACCTGCTGCTCAAACTGCGCGGCCAGCCCACCAAGCCCTTTGCCTACGCCGCCCGCGGAATGATGGCCACGACCGGCCACCTCAAGGGCGTGGCGCTGCTGTTCGGCCTGCGCCTGTCGGGCCTTCCCGCCTGGCTGTTGTGGCGCGGCTACTACCTGCTGCGCATGCCCACGCTGGGCCGCAAGACGCGCATCTGGGTCGAGTGGACCTGGGGCCTGTTCTTTCCCCTCGACATCACGCACCTGCGCTTCACCCGCACGACCGAGGTCGACCGCGGCACCTCCAACTCATCCGTTCCCAAGTAAGGAGAACCCACCATGTTCATTGGCAAGACCGCCCTCGTCACGGGCTCCACATCCGGCATCGGCCTGGGCATCGCCCGCTCGCTGGCCGCCCAGGGCGCCAAYGTCGTGCTCAACGGTTTTGGCGACGCGCCGGCCATCGAGAAGCTGCGACTCGAACTCATGGAACAACACGACGTGCAGGTGCGCTACGACCCGGCCGACATGAGCCAGCCCGACCAGATCGACCGCATGATGGGCAAGGCGATTGCCGAGTTCGGCGCCGTCGACCTGCTCGTCAACAACGCCGGCATCCAGCATGTGGCGCCGGTCGAAGAGTTCCCGGTCGACAAGTGGTACGCCATCCTGGCGATCAACCTCAGTGCGGGCTTCCACACCACCCGCCTGGCCGTGCCGGCCATGAAGAAGAAGGGCTGGGGCCGCATCGTCAACGTGGCCTCGGCCCATGCGCTGGTGGCCAGCAAATACAAATCGGCCTACGTGGCGGCCAAGCATGGCGTGGCTGGCTTCACCAAGACCGTGGCGCTGGAGTTGGCCGAGGCCGGCATCACGGTCAACGCGGTCTGCCCGGGCTATGTGCTGACACCGCTGGTCGAGCAGCAGATCCCCGACACCGCCCGCGCCCGCGGCATCAGCGAGCAGGCCGTCATCCGCGACGTGCTGCTGGCCGCCCAGCCCACCAAGCAATTCGTCACCGTCGAACAGGTCGCGGCGCTGACGTCCTTCCTCTGTTCCGACGACGCCGCCTCCATCACCGGCGCCGTGCTGCCCATCGAGGGTGGCTGGACGGCGCAGTGATTTTTCTCCCCCCCTTCCCCCCAACGCTCCAGGAGCACCCCATGAAGACCATCCGCACCCGCACTTCCCGCTTCAGCCACCTCGTGGCCGCCGTCGCCGCCCTCGTCGCCAGCCTGGCAGGCGGCAGCTCGCACGCCGGTGAATGCCCGGCCGACAAGGTCATGGCCAATGCGCTGGCCGACGCCGCCACGGCCCCCGTCGGCGTGACTGACACCGAGCTGGCGTCCATCGACCTGGTCAAGGAGAACGTGCACCTGGCCCAGCGCCGCCTGCGCATGCGCCACATGACCATTGCGCCCGGCGGCGTCGTGCCCTTCCACAGCCACGAGGACCGGCCCGCGCTGATCATGGTCAACAGCGGCGAGATCTACGAGAACTCCAGCAAATGCGCCGTGCCCATCCTGCACAAGGCCGGCGACATCTCGCGCGAGTTCCTCGGCACCAAGCACTGGTGGAAGAACAGCACCAACGCACCGGTCGAGCTGACCATCGCCGACATCGTCAACGACGGCAAGCCCGCCACGATGAAGGAACACATGTAAGCCCGCGACCCCGCCCGCCGACCCACGCCCACCTACCCAGCCGAGACCCACCATGGCCACCAAGAATGCTTCCCCCACATCGCGTCCGCAGGTCGTCCTGGTGCTCCAGGGCGGCGGTGCGCTGGGCGCCTACCAGGTCGGCGTCTACCAGGCGCTGCACGAAGCCGGCATCGAGCCGGACTGGGTCATCGGCACGTCCATCGGCGCCATCAACGCCGCGCTGATCGCCGGCAACCCACCGGAGCGGCGCATGGAGAGGCTCAACGACTTCTGGCGCCACGTCGAGCAGCAGAACCGCCTGGCCGGGCCGCTGGACTGGCTGGGTATGGGCAACCTGATGGCCAACATGACGACGGTGATGCGTGGCATCCCGGCCTTCTTCGAGCCCAACCTGGCGGCCCTGCGCGGCAGCCAGGCGCAGCTGGGCGTGGACAAGGCGTCCTACTACAGCACCGAGCCGCTGCGCGAGACACTGCGCGGCCTGGTCGACTTCGAGCAACTGCAACGCGGTGGCATGCGCCTCACTGTCGGCGCGGTGAATGTGCGCAGCGGCCAGATGCGCTACTTCGACTCGCGCGAGGAACCCGTCGGCCTGGAGCACGTCATGGCCTCAGGCGCATTGCCGCCGGCCTTCCCGGCCGTCGTCATCGACGGCGAGGCCTACTGGGATGGCGGCCTCTACTCCAACACGCCCATCGAGGCCGTGCTGGACGACAACCCGCGCCGCGACGCGCTGATCTTTGCCGTCAACGTCTGGCACCAGACGGCGCCGCAGCCTGAGTCGATCTGGCAGGTGATGGGCCGTCAGAAGGACATCCAGTACGCCAGCCGGGCCGACAGCCACATCACCCGCCAGAAGCAGATCCACCGGCTGCGCCACATCATTCGCGAGCTCGGCGGCCTGCTGTCGCCCGCGCAGCAGCGCGGCGCCAAGGAGCTCACCGCCTGGGGCTGCGGCACCACCATGCACGTGGCTCATCTGCTGGCGCCGCGCATCGAGGGCGAAGACCACACCAAGGACATCGACTTCACGCCCGCCGGCGTCAAGGCGCGCCGCTCCGCAGGCCTGGTTGACGCACGCCGCATGATCGAGCGCGCGCCCTGGCAGGCGCCGGTGGACCCGATCGAGGGCGTCATCGAGCACGTGTTGGAAGAGGCGGCATGAACCTTTTGGCGTTCACCGGCGCCGCGGCCTGCGCGCTGCTGATG
>NZ_JBFULE010000583.1:0-3442 GCF_056400485.1 Roseateles sp. P5_B10 | reverse complement strand
GCGCAGACCCGGCCGGGCACGCACTGCTGGCCGGCGGCCATCTGCTGGGCACGACCAGCCGCCGCGGCGGCCTGGACGACGGCACTGACGAAGTCGATGACTATTCCGGCCTGCCCGCCGAGGCGCTGACCGAAACCGGCTCCGACCCGCGCGAGGTCTATGTCGAGTCCCTGGCCATGTGGTTTGACGTGCGCGCGCGCTACCTGCAATGGACCGACGGCCGCCTGGCGCAGATGCTGAWCGCCACCGACATCACGATGCGCCGCCACGCCGAGGCCCAGGCCGCGCTGCAGGCCGACAAGGCCCAGGTGACGAGCCGGCTGATGACCATGGGCGAGATGGCCTCCAGCGTCGCCCACGAGCTGAACCAGCCGCTGACCGCCATCACCAACTACTGCAACGGCATGGTCAGCCGTGTGCGAAACGACAGCATCGACAAGGATGCGCTGATGGCGGCACTGACCAAGACGGCCAAGCAGGCCGAGCGCGCCGGCCAGATCATTCACCGCATCCGCAACTTCGTGAAGCGCAGCGAGCCGCAACGCCAGCCCGCCAACGCCGCAGACATCGTCGAAGACGCGGTCGAGCTCGCCGGCATTGAGCTGCGCCGGCGCAACGTGGCCATCCACACCTATGTCGCCCAGCGCCTGCCGCAGCTGATGGTGGACCCCATCCTCGTCGAGCAGGTGCTGATGAACCTGCTGAAGAATGCCGCCGAAGCGATCGACAACGCCTCGCTCCCGACGTCGCGCCGCCACATCGAGCTGCGCGTCATCCCCAAGCACAGCGCCGAGCTGGGCGGCCAGATCGAGTTCTCGGTCACCGACATGGGGCCGGGTTTGCCCGATGAAGTTCTGTCGCGCATGTACGAGGCCTTCTTCTCGACCAAGGCCGATGGCCTGGGCATCGGCTTAGGGTTATGCCGGTCTATCGTCGAGTCCCACCAGGGCCGGATAAAAGCCGAGAACCTCTACAATGGCTCCTTGGTCGTCGGCTGCCGATTTGCATTCACGATTCCGGTCACCATCACCTCAGAACACCTGCGTCAGGAAGCCTCACCAGGCACTCCCGGCAGCGCTCAGAGAACAGAACCCACAGCACCATGAGCTTGATCCCCAAGAAGGGCAACGTCTACGTTGTCGATGACGACGAAGCGGTCCGCGACTCCCTGCAGTGGCTTCTCGAAGGCAAGGATTACCGGGTCAAGTGCTTTGATTCCGCCGAATCCTTCCTCGCCCGCTACGACCCCCGCGAGGTCGCCTGCCTGATTGCCGACATCCGCATGGATGGCATGACCGGCCTGGAACTCCAGGACCGCCTCATCGAACGCAAGAGCCCCCTGCCCATCGTCTTCATCACCGGCCACGGCGACGTGCCCATGGCGGTGCAGACCATGAAGAAGGGCGCGATGGACTTCATCGAGAAGCCCTTCAAGGAAGAAGAGCTGCTGGCCCTGGTGGAGCGCATGCTCGACCAGGCCCGCGAAGCCTTCTCCAGCCACCAGGAAGCCGCCAGCCGCGACGCCCTGCTGGCGCGCCTGACGACGCGCGAAGCGCAGGTGCTGGAACGCATCGTCGCCGGCCGCCTGAACAAGCAGATCGCCGACGACCTCGGCATCAGCATCAAGACGGTCGAGGCGCACCGCGCCAACATCATGGAAAAGCTCAACGCCAACACCGTGGCCGATCTGCTGAAGATCGCATTGGGTGCCACGGCGAAGGCCTGACCTCCACTGACTACCGGAAGGCCGCTGAACTCTCAGCGGCTTTTTGCTTTCTAAATTTGAACACGGCCACAGAGGCACAGAGACACTGAGAAATTCAAGGTTTCTCTCTGTGTCTCTGTGCCTCTGTGGCTTTGTTTTGCAGTTTTTGAACGGACCCACACTGCCATGACCGCCCAACTGATCGACGGCCTCGCCCTCTCCAAATCCATCCGCGCCGAGGTCGCCACCCGCGCCGCGGCCCTGACCGCCAAGGGTGTGCAGCCCGGCCTGGCCGTCGTCATCGTCGGCGACGATCCGGCCAGCCACGTCTACGTGCGCAACAAAGTCAAGGCCTGTGYCGACGCCGGCCTGCATTCGGTGCTGGAGAAGTACGAAGCGACGTTCAGCGAAGCCGAACTGCTAGCCCGCATCGATGCGCTCAACAACGACCCCAGCATCCACGGCATCCTGGTGCAGATGCCCCTGCCCAAGCACATCGACCCGTACAAGGTCATCGAAGCCATCGCGACGAGCAAGGATGTGGACGGTTACTCGAYGCTGAGCGCCGGCGAGCTGATGACCCAGCTGCCGGGCTTTCGGCCCTGCACGCCCTATGGCTGCATGAAGCTCATCGAGAGCACCGGCTTCGATCTGCGCGGCAAGCATGCCRTCGTCATTGGCCGCAGCAACACCGTGGGCAAGCCCATGGCCCTGCTGCTGCTGCAGGCCAATGCCACGGTCACCGTCTGTCACAGCGCCACGCCGGACATCGGCCACCATACCCGCCAGGCCGACGTCGTCGTCGCCGCGGTCGGCCGGCGCAACATGCTGACCGCCGACATGGTCAAGCCCGGTGCAGTCGTCATCGACGTGGGCATCAACCGCAACGACGAGGGCAAGCTCTGCGGCGACGTGGACTTCGACGGCGTCAAGGAAGTGGCTGGCTTTATCACGCCCGTGCCCGGCGGCGTGGGTCCTATGACCATTGCCATGTTGCTGGTCAACACGCTTGAATCTGCGGAACGCGTCGCCAAGTCTGCTTGATATGACAAATCCTCTGCTCTCCACTGCCGCCCTGCCCGACTTCGCGGCCATCCATCCCGAGCATGTGCAGCCGGCCATCCAGCAACTGCTGGCCGCCGCGCAGGTTGCACTGGACGAGGCCACCAAGCCCGAGACGCCGGGCGATTACGACGCGCTGTCGCGCATCCTCGATACCAGCACCGAGCACCTGGGCGCCGCCTGGGGTGCCGTGGGCCATCTGAACGCCGTCGCCGATACGCCGGCACTGCGCGAGGCCTACAACGCGATGCTGCCGGCCGTCACCGAGTTCAGCACGGCCATGGGCGCCAACGAGGCGCTGTTCGCCAAGTACAAGGCCGTGGTCGCCGCTCAAGGTTCAACGCTGAGCGCACCGCGCCAGCAGGTGCTCAAGCACGCCATCCGCAACTTCGTGCTGTCCGGCGCCGAACTGCAGGGCGCGGCCCGCGAGCGCTATGCCGCGATCCAGGAGCGCAGCGCCGAACTGCAGCAGCAGTTCAGCGAGCATGTGCTGGACGCGACCGACGGCTGGAGCTACATCGCCAGCGCCGAGGAACTGGCCGGCGTGCCGCAGGATGTGCTGGATGCCACCAAGCTCGACGACGGCGGCCACAAGCTCACGCTGCATTTCCCGGTCTACCTGCCCGTCATGCAATACGCGGAAAGTCGCGAGTTGCGCGAGAAGCTCTACCTGTC
>NZ_JBFULE010000582.1:0-3446 GCF_056400485.1 Roseateles sp. P5_B10 | reverse complement strand
GGTGGGCGCCGACAACGTGCAGGAGTTCGAGCCCACCATGGGCGCCGAGGACTTCAGCTACTACCTGCTCGACAAGCCCGGCTGCTACTTCCTGATAGGCAACGGCGACGGCAGCCACCGCGTCGGTGRCCATGGCATGGGGCCCTGCATGCTGCACAACCCGAGCTATGACTTCAACGATGAGCTGATTCCGCTGGGCGGCTCGATGTGGGTCAGGATGGCTGAAGCCTGGTTGAATACACCGCGATGAATCACGAGCAAATCATCCAGGACACCCGCGACTGGGTCGTCAAGGCCGTCATCGGCCTGAACCTCTGCCCGTTCGCCAAGGCCGTGCACGTCAACGAGCGCATCCGCTATGTCGTCAGCGACGCCACCGAGCCCGAGGCGCTGCTGAAGGACCTGGCCCGCGAACTGCTGGCGCTCAACCGTGCCGATCCGGAAGAGGTCGACACGACGCTGGTCATCCATCCCAATGTGCTGACCGATTTCCTCGACTTCAACGACTTCCTGGACGCGGCCGACGCGCTGGTGGAAGAACTGAAGCTCGACGGCATCCTGCAGATCGCCGACTTCCACCCCGCCTACCAGTTCGAAGGCAGCGAGCCCGACGACATCGCCAACTACAGCAACCGCTCGCCCTACCCGACGCTGCACATCCTGCGCGAAGACAGCATCGAGCGCGCCGTCGAGTCCATGCCCGACACGGCGTCCATCTACGAGAACAACCTAGAAACGCTGGACAAGCTGGGCGTGGAGGGTTGGCGCAAGCTCGGCCTCAAGGGCTGAGGCTCATTCCTTCACCCAGGAAAAGGCGCCCCCGCCCTTCTTGGGTGAATTGGCCCGCGTGCGCAGCACCGCGTCGAAGCCGCTCTTGCCGCCATTCCAGATGGCTGTCAGCAAGCTGACAACATCATCACGCGAGTAGGCATCCAGGTCGGCACGGAACTGCTTGATCGCCGCGGCCAGCATGTCGCGCGGCAGCTCCTGGTGGGTTGCCAGCACGAGGAACATGGCGGCGAACAGGTCGGGCCGACTGCCACACAGCACCTGGATGCGTCGCAGCGCCTCGGGCGGCGCCGCGCGCTGGCCCGGATGCAGCCAAGTCAACTCGTCTGGGCCTTCGGCTTGCACGTCATCGGCCATCGCGGTCTCCTCGTGCCGCTCGTTGGCGGCTTGATTTATCACAGCGTCCGCCTAGTGTCAGTCATTTATGACCCAAAACGTGCAGCAAACCACGTTCAAGAGGCTTTCCGAGGCATGCTGACGCCCCAGTCATGCGGCAAACTCCGCGGCTGCTCTCGTGTCCCCCGCCACCATGCAACCCAAGACCCTCGCCCTCATCGATGACGACGCTGAGTACTCCGAGTTCCTGACCCAGCATCTGCAGGAGCAGCAGGGCATCGCGGTCAGCCGTTTCGACGACAGCAATGCGCTGCTGGCCTCACCCGATGCCTTTGCCTTTGATTTCTATCTCGTCGACCTGATGCTGCCCGGCGTCAACGGCGTGGAGCTGATCAAGATCCTGCGCCGGCGCACCGATGCCGGCGTCGTCGTCGTGTCGGGGCGCCTCGGGCCGGAAGTCTTCCGCGAGGTCATCACGGCTGGCGCCGACATGTATCTCGTCAAGCCGGTGCAGTTCGAGCAGGTGTCGCTGGCGATTGCCGCCGTGCAGCGCCGCGTTGCCAAGCCCTCGGCGGCCGACGCGGTCTGGAAGCTGGACCGCGCCAGTGGCGAGCTCGTCGTGCCCGACGGCACGCGCATCCAGTTGAGCGAGGCCGACCGCCAGTTGCTGGAATGCTTTGCCCAGGCCGGCGGCGAACCGGTCACGCGCGAGACCCTGCTGAACAAGCTCGGCCGCGAGGTGCCCGAGGGCGAGACCGACGACGGCCTGTCGGCCACCATCTACCGCCTGCGCCGCCGCATCGAGCGCGCCACGCCCACCCTCGTGCCGCTGCAGAGCAAGTCGCGGGTCGGCTATGTCTTCCGCGCGCCGCTGCAGCTGATCTAGACCTGTTTTCTGAAGACGCCTGGGGCCAGCGCTTCCAGGCCCGGCGTCGTGACCAGGCCCTGCTCGGCCGTTCCAACGAAGAACAAGCCACCGGGATGCAGCCGCGCCAGCACTTGCGCCAGGACGGCCTGGCGCGTCGCCGCATCGAAATAGACCAGCACCTGGCGCAGCCAGATCGCATCAAAGCCCTGAGCGCCGTGCAGTGGTGCGCGCAGGTCGTGGCGCTCGAAATGCACGCGCTCGCGCAGGCCGGCCTGCACCTGCACCAGGCCGGTGCCTGCCGGGTCGCCGCCCAGGCCGTAACGGCGCAGCCGCTCCGGCGTGACCTGGCGCAGTTGCGCCTGCGGGTAGAGGCCCTCGGCAGCGCTGCGCAACCGCCGCTCGTTGATGTCGGTGCCCAGCACCAGCCAATCCGCGCCGACGCGCCCGGCCTGCTGCAGGTCGGCCAGCAGCATGGCCAGGCTGTAGGCCTCGTCGCCAAAGGAAGTGCTCGCGCTCCACAGCCGCGGGCGCTGCGGACGCACACGGCTCAGTTCGGACTCCAGCAGGTCGAAATGCATCAACTCACGGAAGAAATGGTTTTCAGGAGTGGTCAGCAGGTCGACAGCCATCTGGCACTCGCCACCGCCCTCGGCGCTGGCGATGAGCGCAACATAGGCCTCATAGCTGTCCAGGCCCAGGCGCTGCAGCCGCGGCGCCAGACGGGACGCGACTGCGGCCTTCCTGGCCATCGGCAAGCTCAGCCCGACCGCCACCTCCATCAGCGCCGCAAGCCGGGCATAGGTGGATTCATGCAATGCCGGCATCGCCATCGGTCGGACGCCTCTCAGCCCTGCTCGTGGGCGGTGGAGGCGATGAGATCCGCCAGACCGAGTGCGCGGCAGGCATGGACGAGGACATCGCTGGCCCGCGTCAGCCGCAGGCGCTGGCCACGGGCGCTCAAGGCGTGGGCCAGGACCAGCAGGCTCTGGGCGTCAGCAGCGTCGAACTGCTCGACGGCCGAGCCGTCCAGCTCGACCAGCCACTGCAAGCGCAGCTCGGCGGCCGTGTTGAGGCTGACCTCCATCGGCAGGCTGCCCCAGCAGCTGACGCGCCGGCTCGCCTGAGGGGTGAAAGGGCCGACGGACAACATGGCTCCAAGCCTAGGAGCTGCCGACAGCCGCCGCTGCGGGGAATTCTTGACCGGGTCTGTCGGGCCGCCTCAAGACCCCGCTGCGGCGTGATCCAGGCCACGGCCTCGGCCGCCTTCAGCGGTCCAGCGCACCGCTCATGCCGACGGCAACCCGTTTTCGGGTCGATGGCGCTGCACATCACGCATCAGGCGCGCGACGACGAGGCGCATGACGTGGAAACCGAGCTTGGGGTTCTGGTAGTAGAGCAAGGCCATCTCCTCGGCTGTGAGGCTGTAGACGACGCAATCGCCCGGAGCCTCCAG
>NZ_JBFULE010000581.1:0-3449 GCF_056400485.1 Roseateles sp. P5_B10 | reverse complement strand
GTTCTCGTCGGGCTATGAGATGGGCTCGGACCTGTCGGACTTCGGCCCCCATGTGCGGGCGCTGCTCAAGCCCTTCGACCTGCCCGACCTGCAACTGCTGCAGACCGAGATCCGCGGCGAGATGGCGCGGCGCTGACGGGCGCGGGCTCAGTGCCCGCGGCGCGGGCCGGAGTCGTCACGGTCGTGGCTCCAGCGGTCGTTGCGCTCGTGGCGACCATGGTCCCAACGGTCGTCGCGACCTTCCCAGCGACGCTCGCGGTAGGACGGCGCATAAACCACCCGCGGGGCCGGCGCGTAGTAGACGTCGCGCTCGACATAGCGGCGCGCCGGCGCATAGCGCACGACGGGTGCCGGCTCGTAGTAGACCGGTGCCGGCTCGTAATAAACCGGAGCGGGTGCCGGTGCGTAGTAACCGCCGTTCGACACGACGACACCCGCGGCCGGCAGGCTGACGCCGATGGACCAGTGTGTGCCTGCCTGGGCAGTAGCGGCGCCCAGCAGGGCGGCGGTGGCGGCAAAAGCGGCGATGAGGGGACGAAGCATGGCGGAACTCCTACAGGGCCGAACAAGATGCTGGCCGTGCTCGAACAACGCCAGGCCCCGCCCGACGTTGACGCCGTCCTGCGCCGTTSCGTAAGAGGGTGTTTCGGGGTTGACCCTTAGGTATTRCCGCGCGCCTGGCCTGCGTGGCTTGACCGATGCCGAGGAGCGCCCGTTTGCCGAGACTTCCATCACGGTCGCGCCCCGCTTCGAGGTCAGCACCGCAACGGAGACAAACCTCATGAATCTGCGCCGCCACCTTGTGTGGGCGGGCGTTGCGATCCTGGGTGCCGCATCCCTCGCCACCGTGGCCCTGAGCCGCGGCGAGACGATCAGCGCACTGTGGGTCGTGGCTGCCGCCCTGTGCACCTACCTCATCGCCTACCGCTACTACAGCCTGTTCATCGCGAACAAGGTGCTGGAGCTGGACCCCAAGCGGCAGACGCCGGCCTGGAAGTACAACGATGGGCTGGACTACGTGCCCACCAACAAGCACGTGCTCTACGGCCACCACTTCGCGGCGATTGCCGGTGCAGGCCCGCTGGTCGGCCCCGTGCTGGCGGCGCAGATGGGCTATCTGCCCGGCCTGCTGTGGATCCTGGCGGGCGTCGTCTTCGCCGGCGCAGTGCAGGACTTCATCGTTCTTTTCATCTCCACGCGCCGTGATGGCCGGTCGCTCGGCGACCTCGTCAAGCAGGAGATGGGCACGGTACCGGGCCTGATCGCGTTGTTCGGCGCCTTCATGATCATGATCATCATCCTGGCGGTGCTGGCGCTGATCGTCGTCAAGGCCCTGGCGGATTCGCCCTGGGGCCTGTTCACGGTGGCGGCGACGATTCCGGTGGCGCTGTTCATGGGCGTCTACCTGCGCTTCATCCGCCCGGGCCGCATCGGCGAGGTGTCGGTCATCGGCTTCGTGCTGCTGATGGGCGCCATCTTCGGCGGCCAGGCGGTCAGCGAGAGCGCCACGCTGGCGCCCATCTTCACGCTGGCCCCGACCACACTCGTCGGCCTGCTGATCGGCTATGGCTTTGTCGCCGCCTGCATCCCGGTGTGGCTGCTGCTCGCGCCGCGCGACTACCTCAGCACCTTCCTGAAGATCGGCACCATCATCGCGCTGGCCATCGGCATCGTCATCGTCGCGCCGCCGCTGAAGATGCCGGCGCTGACGCAGTTCGCGTCGGGTGGCGGGCCGGTCTGGGCTGGCAGCCTGTTCCCCTTCCTGTTCATCACCATCGCCTGCGGCGCCGTGTCGGGCTTCCATGCGCTGATCTCGTCGGGCACCAGCCCAAAGCTGCTGGAGAACGAGACCCACGCCCGCTACATCGGCTACGGCGGCATGCTGGCCGAGAGCTTCGTCGCCGTGATGGCGCTGGTCGCGGCCTCCTGCATCGAGCCGGGCGTCTACTTTGCGATGAACAGCCCGGCCGCGGTCGTCGGCAAGGACGCCGCCACGGTCGCGCAGACGTTGTCGACCTGGGGCTTTGTTGTGACGCCAGAGATGCTGACGCAGGCCGCGGCCGACGTCGGGGAGAAGACCATCCTGGCCCGGGCAGGCGGTGCGCCGACGCTGGCCGTGGGCATGGCCGAGATCCTGCACCAGGTGGTGGGCGGCAAGGCGCTGATGGCCTTCTGGTACCACTTCGCCATCCTGTTCGAGGCGCTGTTCATCCTGACCGCCGTGGACGCCGGCACGCGCGCCGGCCGCTTCATGCTGCAGGATCTGCTGGGCAGCTTTGTGCCGTCGCTCAAGCGCACCGAGAGCTGGGTGGCCAATTTCGTCGCCACCGGCCTGTGCGTGGCGGCCTGGGGCTACTTCCTCTACCAGGGTGTCGTCGATCCGCTGGGCGGCATCAACACCCTGTGGCCGCTGTTCGGCATCGCCAACCAGATGCTGGCCGCCGTCGCGCTGCTGCTGGGCACGGTCGTCATCTTCAAGATGAAGAAGGACCGCTACGCCTGGGTCACGGCGGTCCCGGCCGCCTGGCTGCTGGTGTGCACGATGACGGCCGGCTGGCTGAAGATCTTCGCGGCCGACCCCAAGCTCGGCTTCCTGGCTCACGCCGACAAATACGCTGCGGCGATTGCCGAGGGCAAGGTGCTGGCGCCGGCCAAGACGCTGGACGCGATGTCGCGGGTGGTTTTCAACGACAGGCTGGACGCGGCGCTGTGTGCGCTGTTCATGGGCGTCGTCATCAGCGTGCTGATCTACAGCGTCAAGGCCGTGCTGGCTGCGCGCCGCAGTGGTCGGGCGACAGCGCAGGAGACGGCCTTCGTGCTGCTGCCGGCGGGGCAACGTGCTTGAGCTTCGTGAACTGGCCCAGGCGGGTCGGTATCTGACGCAGAGCCTGCGCCTGATGGTGKGCGTGCCAGACTACGGCAGCTATCTCGCCCACCACCAGGCCACGCATCCGGATCGGGCTGCGATGAGCTATGAGGAGTTCTTCAGGGAGAGGCAGGCGGCGAGGTATTCGGCGCGGGTTGGGAAGTGCTGCTGAATGGGTTTGGTTGCTTTTGCCTCTGTCCTTTCGGCTTGTGTACATCGCGCCGGGAGTCCGCCCCGGCCGCCGGGACGGACTCCCGGCAATGCAGCGAACAAAACCGCTCTGCGAAAAAGCAACCCACCCTACAACGTCGTGCTCCGCTTCCTCGCCATCGGCGGATTCTTCGCAAAGTACCTCGCGATGCCCGAGGCCAACGCGTCCACCAGTTCGTCCTGATAGTCCGGATCGCGCAGCTTCTTCTCTTCCTCAGGGTTGGAGATGAAGGCCGTCTCCACCAGGATGCTGGGGATGTCCGGCGCCTTCAGCACCGCAAAACCCGCCTGCTCGACCTTGGCCTTGTGCAGCTTGCCGATCTTGCCGATCTGGCCCAGCACCTCGCCGCCGAGCTTGAGGCTGTCCTTGATC
>NZ_JBFULE010000580.1:0-3450 GCF_056400485.1 Roseateles sp. P5_B10 | reverse complement strand
GGCGCGCATGAGGAGGCTCCGGGCTGGCTGGCCGGGCGGATTCTTGAAAGCGTCCGTGACACTCCGGTGACTTGGGGCGGCAGGGCGTGCGTCCCTGCCAACTCCGTCACGCCTCAGCCTTCGGCGCAGGCTTCAATGACGTATTGGACGCGCTGCTGGCCCTGCCATTCGTCCAGGCTCAGCCGGTAGGCCAGCGTGACGCGCTCCGGCAGCATGTCGACGTGGTTGAACCAGATGGCGTCGATGAGCTGGCCGCCGCGGCGCAGGCGCAGCTTCAGATGCTTCTCGCCAACGAGGCGCTGCGAGATCAGCTCGAAGCGATCACAGAACACCGGCGCCTCGAAGCCCTGGCCCCAGACCTGGGCGTCCAGCAGGCGTGCGGTCTCGGCCGTGGCGGCATCGGGCGCGAGCGAGCCGTCATGGCGCAGCGTGCGGGTCAGGTCCTGCTCGTTGAGCCATTCCTCGGCCACGCGCGCGAAGGCCAGCGCGAAGCGGTTCACATCGTCGACCGCCAGCGTCGCGCCGGCCGCCATCGCATGGCCGCCGAACTTGGCCAACAACTCGGGCTCACGCTTGCTGACGAGGTCCAGCGCATCGCGCAGATGGAAACCCGGAATGGAGCGGCCCGACCCCTTGAGGTTGCCGTCGGCACCGCGCGCGAAGACGAAGGTGGGGCGGTGCACGCGGTCCTTGATGCGCGAAGCGACGATGCCGACGACGCCCTCGTGGAAGTCGGCATCGAACAGTGCCACCGCGGGGGGCAGGGCGCCTTGCAGCGCCTCGACCAGGGCATCCAGCCGCGCCTCTGCCATCTCGCGCATGCCGCTCTCGATTTCGCGGCGCTCGCGGTTGATGGCGTCGAGCTGGGTGGCGAGCTGCAGCGCCCGCTMGGGGTCGTCGGTGGTCAGCGTCTCAATGCCCAGCGTCATGTCGGCGAGGCGGCCGGCCGCGTTGATGCGGGGCCCGAGCGCAAAGCCGAGATCGAAGCCCTGGGCCTTGCTCGCGTCGCGCTTGGACGCGCTGAAGAGCGCCATGACGCCCGGCTGCGCACGGCCGGCGCGCATGCGCTTGAGGCCTTGCGCAACGAGGCGGCGGTTGTTGGCGTCGAGCTTGACGACGTCGGCCACCGTGCCGAGAGCCACGAGGTCGAGCAGGCCGTCCAGGCGCGGCACGTCAGCGAACGCGCCGCGTGAACGCAGCTCGGCGCGCAGGCCCATCAGCACATAGAAGGCCACACCGACGCCGGCCAGCGACTTGCTCGCGAAGGTGCAGCCCGGCTGGTTGGGGTTGACGATTGCAGAGGCATCTGGGACGACGACGACGCCATCGACCAGGGCTGGCAGGTGATGGTCGGTGACCAGCACCTTCAGCCCCTGGGCGCGGGCGTGCGCCACGCCAGCGAGGCTGGCGATGCCGTTGTCCACCGTCACGAGCAGAGTCGGTTTCTGCGCCATCGCCAGGTCGACGATGGTGGGCGTCAGCCCGTAGCCGTGCACGGCGCGGTCCGGCACGACATAGCCGAGCTGCTCGGGCTGCGCGCCGAGCAGGCGCAGGCCGCGCAGCATGACGGCGCAGGCAGTGGCGCCGTCGCAGTCGTAGTCGGCCACGATGACGAGGCGCTCGCCGCCCTGGATGGCGTCGGCCAGCAGCCGGCCGGCCTCCAGCAGGCCTTTCAGGTCGGTGGGCGGCAGCAACTGGGCCAGGCTCTCGTCCAGCTCGCCCGCCTCGCGCACGCCGCGGGCCGCGAGCAGGCGGGCCATCAGGGGTGCGACGCCGGCCTGCTCCAGCGCCCAGGCCGTGCGCGGCGGCACGTCGCGTTCGACAAGGCGAGGCGAAGTCATAGCGCCTCCAGTACGGCGCTCACCTCGGGCGTTTGCCAGCGCCGCTTCAACTTGTCGATGAAGGACAGCGGTTGGGTCGTGAAACGACGCGCGAAGCGCTCGCCGCACAGCGTCAGGCTGGTCAGGGGCTGTGCCAGCGGCCCGGCGTCCAGGCGCTGCCAGGCCTCGGCCCAGGCCGCGAGGTCGCCGTTGAGCAGCGGCTCGGTCAGGCGGGCATCGACCGTCACGTCGGCGGCCTTGCCGTTGCTGCGGCCAATGTCGCCGATCCAGACCGAGTTGACGGGATGCTCGCCGCGTGCTTCCCGCTCGAGGTTCAGGGCGTGCTCATGCAGCAGCATCTGGGCCTCGTTCTGCCAGCGGCGCAGCACGCGGTTTTGCGGCAGCCAGGGCTCGATGGGCCGGCCGCCGGCGCGCTCGATGCTGGCAGCGCGCAGGTCATCCAGCGCTGTGGTGTGGCCGATGGCCCAGTGCGTGGCGTCCAGCAGCCGCCATTGCCAGCCTTCGGACTCGGGCCAGAGTTCGCGCAGCAGCGCCGTGAAGCGCGCCGCGTCGGATTCGGACAGCCGCAGCGCCGCGGGCGGCAGCACATCGACGCCATCGCTGCCGACGGCCAGGTGCACGGGGCTCATCAGCGCCCAGGCCAGTTCGGGCCCGGCCTCGACGGCCCAGGCCGCGGCGCTTGGCTCGGCTTGCTGGCGCAGCGCTGCCAGCGCGATGTGATGCGGCGGCTGCGGCGATAGCTCGTCGCTCCCCCAGGTCTCGGCCGGAGTGAGCCGGTTCAGCTGCGCAGCCAGGTTGGGCAGGGGCAGGGTGCCGAAGGCATGCCGCGCGGCTTCGTCCAGCGCGCTGGCATGGGGGATCATCAGGTGCATGGGCCTGGATTATCCCGGGGGCATTTCAAGCCGTTGTCACACAAGCTTCATACACTTTTCTTCATGACCGACCCGACCCCGCTGAAGCTGCTCAACCGTGAGCAGGCCATTCTTGAATTCAATCGTCGCGTCCTTGCCCAGGCCCAGCGTGAAGATGTGCCGCTGCTGGAGCGGCTGCGCTATGTCTGCATCGTGTCGAGCAACCTGGACGAGTTCTTCGAGGTGCGCTTCGCCGACATGCTGGAGGCCGTGCGCGATCCGCTCAGCACCGTGACAAGCCAGGACGTCGAACGCGTCGGCCGCGCGGCGCACACGCTGATCGACGAGCAATACCTGATCTTCAACGAGCAGCTCACGCCGCTGCTGCGCAAGCGGCGCATCGTCGTGCTCAACCACGCCGACCGCGACGAGCCGCAGCGGCACTGGGTGGCCAAGTATTTCGAGCGCGAGGTCAGGCCGCTGCTGGTGCCCGTGGGGCTGGACCCGGCCCACCCCTTCCCGCAGGTGGCCAACAAGTCGCTGCACTTCATCATGCGGCTGTCGGGCAAGGACGCCTTCGGCCGCGACAACCGCATCGCCATCGTCAAGGTGCCGCGCGTGCTGCCGCGCGTCATCAAGCTGCCGGCCAACCTGAGCGACGGCCGCCAGGCCTTCGTGCTGCTGACCAGCGTCATCCGCGCCCACCTGGAAGATCTCTTTCCCGGCCGCAAGGTCGAGGCCTTCTCGCAGTTCCGCGT
>NZ_JBFULE010000579.1:0-3451 GCF_056400485.1 Roseateles sp. P5_B10 | reverse complement strand
AAAGAGCTCCCGCTGTCGCTTCCCGCCCTTAGCCAAATCCGCAACAAATTCATTGGGAAAGCCGCTTTCTTTCGCGATGAAAGCCGCACCGACCCAGAGCAGATCATTGCCCACATGGCCATGTGGCAACCATTTCGTAGCGTGTTTTGAATGAAGAGAAACCCACGCCGCATCTACCCCCTGATTGACCTCTGCCACTATTGTTCCGGCGCACCCCATACCACGACCCGCGCATGCCGACGCGAACGAATCATTTAGATATATTCGTCCGTTCTCCTGCCGCAGATGCACCACGTCAATTAGGCCAGCACTACGCGACAGCTGCGCCTCATCTCTTAGCTTTATTGAAAGGACGGATGCAACGACAAGAACCGCCGGAATATTTAAATCCAACGCATTGAAAGTCTGCTGCGTAGCATGTTCAGCAAAAAAATATTTGATATATTCCTTTACACATTCCGCGTCAAAATTATAATTCTCTATTGAATGCCCCAGCGTCGTGAAATGGCGGTCCAGCTGCGCCGGAGGGTGCCATTCAGGTTGCGGAGAGAAATCCGCAAGCGCCAAACCATCCCATTCCCTATCAGTTAACGTCCCCAGTTTCGTCGCAATTTTTGCGTTCTGCAGAGCAAGCGCCTCGGAAGAACTGCGAACACTGATCACACGCAACTTGTTACCGGTTCCTGCGAGCGAGGGATCTTCGATCATCCCCGCGTGGTCGATGACAGCTAATGAATTAAATGAGGGGAGACGCTCCGCAATTAGTCGGTGAAGTAGTGACTTATCGCCTGGACCCTCTACGAGAAGCGTCCTGCCGCTTCGGCGCAAGGCAGCGTTGAGATAGCCATTAATGGAGTAATTACGTCCCATGATGTTCACAGCTCCTCATCTGTAAACAAGCTATCTTGACCTCTCGGACTATGCTCAGGTTCGAAGTCTTGGTTTTCTAGAAAATGATCAGCGCCAACCTCCGGCGAATGCGTGCAAGCAATGATTTGTCGCTCAGGCGATTGATTTCGTAGCTCTTGCAGAATTATCCGCTGCCAGTCGATATGGAGCGACAATTCGGGTTCGTCAATCAGAAATGCTCCGGATGCGAACCGAGTTCGACTCGCAGAATAGAGCATGGTAAGAATTTGACGCTCCCCAGATGAAAGTGCGGACAGGCCGTAAGCTGGGCCTGCCATAGTATTTACAGACACTTGCTGCCTAAGCCGGCTACGAGACGCGACGTTGCCAATCTTTAACGTCTTGTTGTCGAGAAATCGATTAATTGATTGCTCAAAATCTCGACTCTTTTGAAAAGCCACGCGCCGTTCAGAATTTCGGGTCTCCAACAACTGACGGTATAGTCCAAGCAGGGAGCTATCGACGCCGCGCGTTGGAGTAGCACTGGAACTCAACGATCGCGCAGACATCAACAGCTTATCGAACACTGCACGAGATTCGCTGTTTGATGCCTGCGTTTCCTGATCCATTAACAGACTTGAAATGGAAGAAATGATGTCTTCGTTGGTTTCCGTGGTCGGTATGTTTTCAAGCCCAGAAACAATTCGAAAGACCTGAACGAATGTTTCTTCGAACATCCTCTGTTCTTTCGATGAAACTTCAAGTGCGGCCCGGCGCCACTCTTCGCCGAGTGCATCTTCCACGTCGGCCACCGACGGATAGCGAATGATTGGAACAAACTTTCCAAACCATTGGCGGCAAAGAATTGTCTTTTCGGCAATCGAGCCGGCTTCGTCTTGCAATTGCCTAGGCGTTACGCCAACGCCCTGCCTTACGTAGTGCGAACGAAGAGCCGAAACTTCATTTGTTGAAATTGCATCATATTCAGGCTCTCGACGCTCCGCCGCCATGGCTCGATAGTATCTCTCCGGATCAGTTCTGGCCCGCTCCAAAATTGATCGAAAAGCAGGCAAGTATGTCGGACGTTCTCCCACAGCTTCGCGCAGACGCTCAATATCCGTTTCGGAAAAAGCGCCCTGTTGATTTAGAGAAGTTAATTCTCCGTTTAGGAACACTCTAGGCAGACTGCCCGGCTCCTCCTTCAACAACTCAACTACGTCTCCACGCGAGGTAGAAACCGTTATGCGACGAAACTGCAAAAACGTGAATCTATTAAAATCCAGTTCTAGCAGGTTTGCGAGCAAGTGAAGAAGGGTCGTCTTTCCACGTCCATTTTTTCCATAAAGGACATTTAGCCCTGGAAAAAGCTCAATGTTAAAGTCAAACTGGTCATGCAAACCCTCGACTGAAACGCTGGCGATCGTTGGAGCTTGTTCCATTTCTTCCATCATTTAAAATTTTCGCGCCGCAATAGATTTGAACTTAGGCTGCTGCCTCCCTGACACATGGTGATCACCATCTGTCTGGAATGATCTTAGCTACTCATCAACGTCAGTACGCAGGTAAAGCTCAAAGTACCGCTAGGGGTTAACTACCTAACTAGCCAGCACCAGAGGTACTAGGCGGGTCGCGCGAGCTTTCGCCCCGAGAAGCAGCTGGCTGATCCGGCATAGCGCCAACGACCGACCCGTGCKGCACAACGTTGCAGCCTCAGGCAGCAGCGCATCCTCTCGCCACTCGCATCACCCCCTTCCGCACCTCCACCGTCCACAACACGCCACTCGTCATCCCCAAGCACACCGCCCACTGCTGCCAGCTCAACGGCGCCGTGCCGAAGGCCAAGTTCAGCGGTGCGAAGTGAACCACCGCCACCGGCAGCAGCGTCGACAGCGCCACCGCGCCCCACAGCCAGCCGTTGACGAACAAGTTGCGAAACGCACTGGCCGTCTCCGACCGGACGTTGCAGCAGTTGAACAACTGTGCCAGCACCAGCACCGTGAACCATGCCGTGCGCGCGGTGGCGGGGTCGCCATCCCCGGGAATCGGGCCGCCGGGCAGGTAGAGGTCAATCGTTGCCAGCGCCAGCGCCAGGCCCGCCCGCACCACGCCCCACAGCATGGGCGCGTCAATGACGCGCCGGTTGGGCCCGCAGGGCTCCGGCAACGCTTCACCCCGTCACGCAGCCACCCCAAACAATTTGCCCACGCCCGCCGTGATCGCCATCGCCAGCGCGCCCCAGAACGTCACCCGCACGATGCCGCGTGCGATGGGGGCGCCTCCCGTGTAGGCCGCCAGGCCCCCCAGCAGCGCCAGAAAAAGCAGTGACGTGGCGCCAACGATCAGCACCAGGATCTGATGCGGCGCCAGCCAGGCGCTGAGCAGGGGCAGGCCTGCCCCGACCGTGAATGCGGCTGCCGATGCCCATGCCGCCTGCAAGGGCCTGGCGCCGACGGCCTCCGAGATGCCGAGTTCGTCGCGGGTGTGGGCGCCGAGCGCATCGGTGGCCATCAACTGCCGGGCGACCTGTTGCGCAAGTGCGGGGTATAGGAGCCTGTCGGGCTTTGGGTCGGGTGCGCTCCGGGGCAACGCGTCATTCGAGGCC
>NZ_JBFULE010000578.1:0-3458 GCF_056400485.1 Roseateles sp. P5_B10 | reverse complement strand
CCCGCTGACCTCTCTGGAGCAGGTTCGAGCCGAACTTCTTGCGATCCGAGCCAGCCTTCTGGGCTGAAAGCGCAATTCCTCGGTTATACTTTTTGGCTCAGTCGGGGCGTAGCGCAGCCTGGTAGCGCACTTGCATGGGGTGCAAGGGGTCGCGAGTTCGAATCCCGCCGTCCCGACCATTTTTATTGAAGTAGATCAACGGCTTAGCAGCTTCGGCAGCTAAGCCGTTTGTCATTCTGGCTGCCGATTTTGGTTCCAGGGGTACACCCAGGGGTACACCGGCCGCAAGCTAGTTCCATTCCGGCGCGCAAGGCGCAACGCGGTAAGCGTCCAGCAAACCCATCTTGAACGGCTGGCCCGTGATGGCCAGGATGGTGTCCACCAAACTAGCTGCAGCGCGGCCCGGTTCATGTGCGGGTCCGTTGGCCAATGGCGGGCGCTGCTTCCTGCGCGGCCTGGCTGCGCGAGATGCTGCGTTGATCCGGGTGGATGCGGTGTGGCTGGCGGTCGAGCCGCTGGACATGCGGGCCGGTACCGAGGCCGCTCTGCGACGCGTGGTCGCTGTCTTCGGCGCTGCTCGCCCCCACCACGCCTACCTGTTCGCCAACCGTCGCGCCAACCGGATGAAGGTGCTGGTGCATGACGGCATCGGGGTGTGGCTGGCAGCTCGCCGCCTCAACGCGGGCCGCTTCGTCTGGCCCCGCGACGTGACCGGCACGTTGAGCCTGAGCCGCATTCAGTTCGACGCTCTCGTGCTGGGCCTGCCCTGGCAGCACGTCGGCGAGGCCGGCGTCATCACGCTGCTGTAGCCGCGCGTCCATTGCTGCATCTGCCGATGGCCGGCGCGGCGCGGGGCAGGCAAGCAAGCCAGCTTGGCAAGGCAAGCTCGTTTGCGACGACTTCGCCGGTGATGTTGCGGCGCAAGTTATGTGTTCTTGGGCATCGCGGCCGCCGCGGCCAGGTTGTTTGATGGCGGTTGACACAACATTACTGCAGGTCCCTGCTGGCGGGTCTTCTTCACTTTGGAGACCTGCCGTGTTCGAGACCCTCTTTGCCTTTGACGGCACGATCGCGCGTCACCGCGATGGCCCCTTGTTCGATGAGCGACTTCGCTACCTGCTTCACTGCGCGTCGGTGGGCGCCACGCTTCACACGCAGCGCAACCGAGCTCGAGCRTTGTTATGGATCGCCAAGGACCTTGCTGTCCATGGTCAAGGCCGAGTCGATGCTGCGCAGCTTTGCGAGCTGATCGCGAAGCGCCGCCCACAGGTGGCGTCCCGCACGGCAGCGAACCTGTTCAATATCGCCCGGCCATGGTTGAAGTTCCTCGGTTGGTGGGATCGGCCAGTGCAGCCCGTTGCGTTCGCTACGGCGCTCGATCGCTTCGTTGCCTGGATGCGAGATGAACGCGGCCTGACGCCGTGCACGGTGGAGCAGTGGCGTTACCGCACGGCGAACTTCTTAGGCTGGTGCCAGGAGACCGGCCGCGATCTCGCCACGCTTGAGCCACAGGACATCGACGCCTACTTCGTGACCTACGGTGCACCGCGCTGGTCGCGCATCTCGGCTGGCCAAGTCGCCAGGATGTTGCGCGTGTTCTTCAAGCACGCTGCCGCGACGGGCGCCTGCTCAACGAGCTTGGCCGGCTCGATCCTGAGCCATCGCCGGTACCGCCTCGAGACGCTGCCCTACGCCCTGGACTGGCAGGACGTTCGGCGTCTGATCGCCACTGCGTGTGGCGAGACTGAACTGGACGTCCGTGATCGAGCCATCCTCCTCTTGTTGGCCATCTACGGGCTGCGACGCGGTGAGGTCAGTGCGCTGCGCCTTCACGACATCGATCGTGAGCATGGGCAGCTGCGGATCTGGCGCCTCAAGCGCCGGCAGCCGCAGGTCTATCTCCTCGTGCCATCGGTCGAGAAGGCACTGCTGGCATACGTCGACACGGTCAGGCCGTTGGTGTCCCATGCAGAGGTGTTCATCGGCACGCAGGCTCCGCGCGCTGCGATCTCGCCGGCAGGTATCTACAACGTAGTCAACCGGCGTCTGCGCACGCTGGGTGTGCAGGCTGCGCACCTCGGCCCTCACGCGTTGAGACACGCGTGCGCATCGAAGATGCTCGCAGACGGGCTGACGCTCAAGGAGATCGGCGATCACCTGGGTCACCGCAGCACAGCGTCGACCAGCATCTACGCCAAGGTGGATCTTGCCGGCCTGCGTCAAGTTGGCGAACTCGACCTGGGAGACCTGCAATGAGGACCAGCGAGCTCATCGAGATCTACCTTGCGGCCAAGCGTGCCCACGGCACGCGTCTTCGAAGCGGCGAGCGTGCGCTGTACCAGTTTGCACGCGAGACCGGCGACCGGCCACTGCGTGAGGTGACGCCCGCTGCCGTTGCGACGTTCCTGCGCGGCCGCGGCGATCTCAGCGCCACCTGGACGACGCGACACCAGCTCCTGGCGGGGCTCTACCGGTTCGCCTTGGCGCGCGGTCATGTGCGCGCATCGGTGCTCCCGGATCAACGCCCGAAGCTGCCGCCGCCGATCACGCCTTATGTGTACTCGCGCGCCGAGTTGCGGCGTCTGCTCGACGCGACCGCAATCCTCGACTCGCCTTTCAGTCGCCTTCAGGCAACGACCTACCGAACCTTGATCCTGACGCTATACGGCAGCGGACTGCGAGTCGGCGAAGCCTTGCGCCTGAACCTGGTCGACGTCGATCTCGCCGAGCGGGTCCTGACCGTGCACGAGACGAAGTTCTACAAGTCCCGTCTCGTCCCGGTGTGCGAGTCACTCGCTGCGGCGTTGGCGGCCTACTCGCGGCAGCGCAGTGCGTTGCCTATGCCATTGGGCAAGGGGTCGGCGTTCTTCGCATCTCGATCCGGGCATCGGATCGACTATCAACGCGTTGTGACGCTGTTTCAACGCGTGCGCACTCACGCCAGCATTGGCTGCCCACCGGGAGCCTGCCGGCCGCCACGGCTGCACGACCTGCGGCACACGGCGGCCGTGCATCGCGTGGTTGCTTGGTATCGGCAGGGCAAGGACGTTCAGCAGCTCCTGCCGAAGCTGGCGACCTACCTCGGTCACGCCAGCATTGCCTCGACCCAGCGCTACCTGCAGATGACCCCCGAGCTCCTGCATGAGGCGAGCTTGCGCTTCGCTGCCTACGCCGGCGCCAACCATGGCGAGGTGGCCGACCATGCGTGACTACGCCATCCTTGGCCCATGGGTACGCCGCTTCCTGATGGAGCATCTCGTGGCTGAGCGCAACCTCTCGCGCAACACCCAAGCCAGTTACCGCGACAGCCTGACTCTTTTGTTGCCATTCATCAGCCGCCATGCCAAGTCAGACGTCGACCGACTGAAGCTGGAAGACATCTCGGCTGATCGTGTGCGGGCGTTCTTGGAGCACGTCGAACGTGATCGAAGGTGTTCGGTATTGACGCGCAATCAGCG
>NZ_JBFULE010000577.1:0-3465 GCF_056400485.1 Roseateles sp. P5_B10 | reverse complement strand
GGCCCGCTGTGGCGATGTGCTTGCGGCTCAATGCTGCAAGCATCGCCGTCCCCTCGGGGGACCGATCAGGCCCGCCCGCGTTCAGCGGCGCGGGACTGGGCGAGGGGCTTCAGTCGCCAGGGAACACGCGCTCGACGACGACGTCGATGACCATGCCGCACAGGCTGTAGATCAGCGAGCCGATCAGCGCGGCGGCGAAGCCCGTCACGRCCAGGCCATCCAGCACCGTGGCGGCCATCCAGAACATCAGCGCGTTGATGATGAAGAGGAAGAGGCCCAGGCTGAGCACCGTCACCGGCAGCGTCAACAGCACGAGGATGGGCCGCAGCAGCGTGTTCAGCAAGCCAAGCACGAAGGCCGCGATCAATGCGGATGTGAAGCTCTTGACGATGACGCCGGGGTAGAGGTGAGCCACCAGCAGCAGGGCGCCAGCGAGCAGCAGCCAACGAACGAGGATCTTGGTCATGGCCGCGAGCATATCGGGCCACCGCCAGAGCGGTGTCGCATGACTGCAGCATCGCGACGCCGCATCAAATAGGAATCGTTCGCATTCGTGTTAAGATTTTTTCATCGAACACGGTCCTGTCTCGCTCGTGAAGCCCGCCCTCGCCTTTGTTGCCTCCAATCCGGCCCTTCCCGTGCCGGTCGCCGTCCCATCGCGGCCGGCGGTGGTGCTGCCGTTGCGAGTGCCGGAACCGCGGCTCAGCTTTGCCGAGATGGGGCGCCCGTCGCGCAGCCGGCGCCTGTTGCTGGTGGGCATCGCGGCGCTGCATCTGCTGGGGCTGTGGGGCCTGAGCCAGGTGCAGGATGTGCACCGCACGGTGGCACGCCTGGCACCCGTCGTCGTGCGCCTGGTGGCACCGGCCGAACCGCCCAAGCCGCTGCCACCGCCCCCGGTGGCGATGCCGGAGCTGAAGGCGCCGGCGCTGACGATGGTGGACCCGCCGTTGATCGCCGTCGCCGCCGCACCCGCACCCTCTCCTGTAGTCGCGGCCCTGCCGCCACCGCCGCCGGCGGTCATTCCGGTGCAGACGGCGCCAACGCCCGTCATTCCAATCACACCCCCACCGGCCCCCCAGATCAAGCAGATCCCCGCCAGTGCGGTGCGCTATCTGAAGGAGCCGCGCATGACGGTGCCGCTGATGTCCAAGCGGCTGCACGAGTCCGGCGTCGTGCACCTGCGCGTCATCGTCGACGTGCGCGGCCAGCCGCGTGAGATCACCCTGGCGAAGTCCTCGGGCTTCGCCCGCCTGGACGAGCAGGCGCTGCAGGACATGCGCAGTGCCCGCTTCGCGCCATACACCGAGAACGGGCAGCCCGTCGAGTGGGAGGTCATCGCGCCGATGTCCTACGAAGTCGACCGCTGACCCCACCTCCTTTCCCTGAGTAGCCATGCCGTGGGCGGCGCCTTGCGCCGCCGTGGGCAAAGCCATGCCCATTCAACACGATCCCTCGGAGAAATCCATGTCCCGCAAGAACAAATCGAACAAGTCGAAGACGCAGGCGCTGCTACCCCTGGGCGCGCTGGCCGCCGGCTTCGGCCTGGCCACGGCCACCCTGGCCCAGACCGCGCCCACACAGAAAGCGCCCGCCAAGGAAGAAAGCGTGCTGCCCACCGTGCGCGCCAAAGCCACTGCCGAGCCGCAAGGCAAGGACGGCTACCAGGCCACCGAGACGCGCATCGGCAAGGGCAAGCAGGACATCCGCGACATCCCGCAGTCCCTGACCATCGTCACCGAGAAGCTCATCGACGACCGCAACCTCGACAACGTCAAGGAAGTGCTGAAGAACACCGCCGGCATCACCTTCCAGGCGGCCGAAGGCGGCGAGGAAGACATCAAGATCCACGGCATCTCGCTGCAGAGCACCGGTGACATCTTCATCGACGGCATGCGCGACCCGGCCTTCTACGACCGCGACACCTTCTTCCTCGACAAGGTCGAGCTGCTGCGCGGCTCCGGTGCGCTGATGTTCGGCCGCGGCTCCAGCGGCGGCGCGGTCAACCAGGTCACCAAGCAGGCTGTGCTGGCCGACCAGAACGAGATCAACGTCGGCGCCTACAGCCACGGCGGCCTGCGCGTCACCGGCGACTTCAACAAGCGCAGCGGCGAGACGACGGCCTGGCGCATCGGCACCATGGTCAACCGCGCCGACAACGACGGCTCAGGCAACATGATCAACAAGGCCGGGCTGGCCGGCTCGGTGCGCACGGGCATTGGCGAAGACGACGAGTTCGCCCTCACGCTGTACGCCCTGGACAACAACAACGGCATGAACTACGGCATGCCGTGGATCAAGCCCACGCCGACCGCTCCGAGCAGCGCCACGACGCTGCTGCCGCTGGCACCGACCGCCTACTTCGGGCTGGCAAGCGACCGCAACAAGGGCACGGCCAACTACGTGATGGGCTCGCACACGCACCGCTTCGGCCCCAACGTCGAGCTGGTCACCAAGGCCCGCTATGCGTCCTACACGCGTGACCAGCGCGCCGGCACGGTGCGCTTCGCGGCTGCAGCCCTGCAGCCGGGCGGCATTGCCGCGTCACTGGCGACCTTCGGCCCCAACACCGTGCTGGCTCGCGGCACCCAGCTGAAGATCCAGGATCTGCAGACCATCACCGTGCAGAGCGACCTGAGCGCCAGGTTCAAGGCCGCCGGCATGGAGCACCATGTCATGACCGGCGTGGACTTCGCCCAGGAGAAGAAGCAGGTCTACAACGACAGCCCCGGCTTGACGGCAGCTCAGCGTGCGGCCTTCTACGCGGCGCTGGGCCTCACCAAGCCCAGCACGCTGGCCGGCACGCCCGACGATGGTGCCGGCATCGACGAGTCGCGCCGCCAGCCTCTGAAGGCGAGCGAGTACACCTCCCGCTCTGCCGGCGCCTACGTGCAGGACATGGTGTCACTCACGCCGCACTGGAAGCTGCTCGCCGGCCTGCGCTACGACAAGCTCAAGGGCGACTACGACAACTTCAACTACAGCTACAACGCCACCGGCACGCCGGGCTACGACAAGATCGCTCGCTCAACGACCGACAGCTACCAGATGAACGTGTCGGAGTGGAGCAAGCGCGCCGCCGTGCTGTTCCAGCCGAGCGCCCAACTGTCCTTCCACCTGATGGGCGCGACGTCCTTCAACACCTCGGGCGACACCTACTCGCTGAGCGCCACCAACGCCAACATCCCGCCCGAGAAGTCGGTGAACATCGAGCTGGGCGGCCAGTACGACAGCGCCGACGGCAGGCTGACGACGCGTTTCGGCATCTTCCGCGCCACCAAGCTGCACGAGCGCAATACCGACCCGCTGAGCAATCTGGTCGTGCTGTCCGGCAAGCGCCACGCCCAGGGCATCGACGTCGACATCACCGGCCGCATCACGCCGGAATGGGAAGTCTTCGGCACCTTCACCTGGATGCCGACGGCCATCATCGACATCGGTGCCGAAGGCGCGGAAGGCGAGGGCACG
>NZ_JBFULE010000576.1:0-3472 GCF_056400485.1 Roseateles sp. P5_B10 | reverse complement strand
ACGATGGACGACGACATTGCTGATTCCAAGCAGCCGGAGTCGGTTGCCGCGGTACTCAAGGTGTTCGCGATCCTGAACGCCCTGGGTGAGCGCAGTGACATCGGTATCACCGACCTGTCGGTGCGCCTGGCCATGCCCAAGGCCACGGTCTACCGTTTCCTGCAGACGATGAAGGGCCTGGGCTATGTGCGCCAGGAAGCCGACAGCGAGCGTTACGGCCTGGCCATGCGCATGTTCGAGATCGGCGCCAAGGCCCTGCCCTCGCCCGAACTCGTGGACCTGTCCAAGCACCACATGCAGATGCTGGCCGACGCCACTGGCGAGACCGTCCACCTGGGCAGCCTCATCGACAGCGAGATCATCTACATCCACAAGGTCGATTCGCGCCACATGCTGGGCATGTACTCGCGAATCGGCCGCCGCGCGCCGCTGCACTGCACGGCCATCGGCAAGGTGCTGATGGCCTGGGAACACCCCGAGCGCCGCGACCGCATCCTCGACGGTGCCGAGTTCAAGCGCTTTCGCGACAAGACCATCACGGAACGCCCGGCCTTCCTGGCCGAGCTGGAGCAGGTCAAGAAGCAGGGGTTCGGTGAAGACCGCGAAGAGTTCGACGATCACATCCGCTGCCTGGGCGTGCCCATCTTCGACCGCCTCGGCCAGCCCATCGCCGGCATGAGCGTGTCCTTCCCGACCTTCCGCTTCGATGTCGAAAAGGCGCCCGAGGTCGTCAGGATGCTGCAGACGGCCAGCAAGGACATCTCCGAAAAGCTGGGTTGCACCAGCTACCCGATCACGATCGCACCGTGAGTCGACCGCTCTAAAGCGTTGTCGCGCCTGGGACGTAGGGGCCTCCCCCGGGGTGCTTCAATGGCGGCTGTCGTGTGAACCAGCAGCCCCATGAGCCCCATCAACCGCCAGATCGTCCTCGCCTCCCGCCCCAAGGGCGAGGTCACGCCCGCCAACTTCCGCCTCGTCGAAGCGCCGCTCACCGCGCTGACCGAGGGCCAGGTGCGCGTGCGCAACCACTTCCTCAGCCTCGATCCCTACATGCGCGGGCGCATGAACGAGAGCAAGAGCTATGCGGCCTCGCAGCCGCTCGATGAAGTCATGATCGGCGGCACCGTCGGCGAAGTGGTCGAGTCGAAAAACGCCAATTTCGCCGTCGGCGACAAGGTCGTCGGCATGGGCGGTTGGCAGGAATTCCAGACCGTCGACGCCACCCAGCGCGGCGTGCTGAACAAGGTCGACACCGCCCACATCCCCCTGTCCGCCTACCTGGGCTCGGTCGGCATGCCCGGCGTGACGGCCTGGTATGGCCTGACGAAGATCATCAACGTGAAGGCCGGTGAAACCGTCGTCGTCAGCGCCGCCAGCGGTGCGGTCGGCAGTGTGGTCGGCCAGCTCGCCAAGGCGCGCGGCGCCCGCGCGGTGGGCCTCGCCGGCGGCGCCGACAAGTGCCGCTATGTCGTCGAGGAACTGGGCTTTGATGCCTGCATCGACTACAAGCAGCACCCCGACGTGCGCTCGCTGTCTGCCGCGCTGAAGGCCGAGTGCCCGAACGGCATCGACGGCTATTTCGAGAATGTTGGCGGCATGATCCTGGACGCCGTCCTGCTGCGCGCCAACGCCTTCAGCCGCATCGCGATGTGCGGCATGATTTCCGGCTACGACGGCCAGCCCATCCCGATGGCGGCGCCCCAGCTCATCCTCGTCAACCGCATGAAAGTCGAAGGCTTCATCGTGTCCGAGCACATGGAAGTCTGGCCCGAGGCGCTGAAGGAACTGGGCACGATGGTCGCCACGGGCAAGCTCAAGTTCCGCGAGTCGATTGCCGAAGGCATCGCCAGCGCGCCCGAGGCTTTCATCGGCCTGCTCAAGGGCAAGAACTTCGGCAAGCAGCTCGTCAAGTTGATCTGATGCGCTGGACCTGCCTGCGCTTTGACGAACTGAGCGTGCAGCAGCTCTACAGTGTGCTGGCCCTGCGCTCCGAGGTCTTTGTCGTCGAGCAGAACTGCGTGTTCCTTGACATYGACGGCCTCGACGCCAAGACCTGGCATCTGCTTGGTCACGGCGATGACGGCCAGCTCAAGGCCTATGCGCGGCTGATCCCACCGGGACTGAAGGCGCCCGACGCCCTCATCGGCCGCGTCGTCACATCGCCCGCGGCACGCAGTGGTGGCATGGGCCGCGCGCTGATGGCCGAAGCCGTCGCGCAGTGCGAGCAGCTGTGGCCCGGCCAGTCGATCACGCTGCATGCGCAGGCGCACCTGGAGCGCTTCTACGCAAGCTTCGGCTTCTCGCCCATTGGCGAGCAATACATGGAAGACGGCATCGCTCACCAAGAGATGCAGAAACGTAGCCCCCAATCGGCGCAAGCGCCTCAGCCCCCCGAGGGGGTTAAGAAGCCTCGGGGCGGCCCTTCGCCTTCTCTGGAGACCTGAACATGACCAAGAAAACCGCAGTCATCACCGGCGCCGGTTCCGGCTTCGGCCTGGAAACCGCCCGCCTCGCCGCCCGGCGCGGCATGAACCTCGTCCTCGTCGACGTGCAGGCCGATGCGCTGGACAAGGCCGCCTCCGAGTTCAAGGACGTCGAGGTGCTGGCCCGGGTCGTCGACGTGGCCAAGGCCGATCAGATGGAAGCCCTGGCCGCCGCCGTGCAGGAACGCTTCGGCGCGCCCCACTTCGTCTTCAACAACGCCGGCGTCGGCTCGGGCGGCCTGATCTGGGAGAACTCCCTGGCCGACTGGGAATGGGTCATGGGTGTCAACGTGATGGGCGTCGTGCATGGCGTGCGCCTGTTCACGCCCATGATGCTGGCTGCGGCCAAGGCCGACCCGGGCTACTCGGGCCACATCGTCAACACCGCCTCCATGGCTGGGATGCTGAACCCGCCGAACATGGGTGTCTACAACGTGTCCAAGCACGCCGTCGTGTCGCTGTCCGAGACGCTGTACCAGGACCTGTCCCTGGTGACCGACCAGGTCCATGCCTCGGTGCTCTGCCCCTTCTTCGTGCCCACCGGCATCAGCCAGAGCCACCGCAACCGCCCCGGCGAGTTCGCGGCGAGCAAGCCGACCAAGAGCCAGATGATTTCCCAGGCCCAGAGCGACAAGGCTGTGTCCTCGGGCAAGCTGACCGCGGCCGATGTGGCGGCCATGGTGTTCGACGCCATCGACCACAACAAGTTCTACATCTTCAGCCACCCGCAGGCTCTGGCCGGCGTACAGACGCGGCTGGAGGACGTCATGCTGCTGCGCAACCCGACCGATCCCTTCCTCGATCGGCCCGAGATCGGCGCCGGCCTGCGCGCCAAGCTGCGCGCCGATTGAGCCCGCCCAGCGGGGCCTGACCATCGCGTCGGCCTCGCGGGCCCCCTTGCGCAGCGACTGCAGCTGCACTGAGCCCTGCCGGCCCCAGCCGGCAGGGCTCAGTGCATGGGGGAACGAGAAGTTCAGGCCACCTGCGAC
>NZ_JBFULE010000575.1:0-3482 GCF_056400485.1 Roseateles sp. P5_B10 | reverse complement strand
CCTTCAGGCGCGGGAACAGGCCGAAGACCTTGTCCATGTCCGCCTGAATCTCGCCATCCTTGCGGTTGTAGGCGCCCATCTGCAGGTTCTCGGTGATGGTCATGCGCGTGAAGGTGCCACGGCCCTCCGGCACCATGACCAGGCCCTGCTTGGCCAGGTCCCAGGCGCCCTGACCCTTGATGGGCTTGCCGAGGTATTCGACGCTGCCAGCGGCCACCGGCTGCAGGCCGGTGATGGCCTTCAGCGTCGTCGTCTTGCCGGCGCCGTTGGCGCCGATCAGCGATACCAGTTCGCCCTCGCGCACCTCGAAGCTGACGCCCTTGACGGCCTGGATGCCGCCGTAGGCGACCTTCAAGCCAGAAACCTTGAGCAGGGTTGCTGCCATACCTATCACTCCAAATCAGTGCGTTCCCAAGCGGCACCCGTGGAACTGGCTTTGCCAGGCCACTGGGTGCGCCCCCTTGAGGGGGAGCGCGAAGCGCTAYGGGGGTGGGTCATCCTTAGTGGTTCTTGTGACCGGCGCCGAGGTAGGCCTCGATCACCTTTTCGTTGCGCTGCACGTCGTAAGGCGTGCCTTCGGCGATCTGCTTGCCGTAGTCCAGCACCGTCACGCGGTCGCACAGGCCCATGACCAGCTTCACGTCGTGCTCGATGAGCAGGATGGTGCGGCCGTCGTTGCGGATGCGGTCGATCAGCTCGCGCAGCACGACCTTCTCGGTCGCGTTCATGCCCGCGGCGGGTTCGTCCAGCGCGATCAGCTGCGGGTCGGTGGCCAGGGCCCGGGCGATCTCCAGACGGCGCTGGTCGCCATAGCTCAGCGTGCGGGCCTTGTAGTCTGCGTACTTGCCGATGCCGACATAGTCCAGCAGCTCCTGGGCGCGCGCCTTGATGGCGGCCTCCTCGGCCTTGAACTTGGGCGTGCGGAACACCGCGCCGATCAGGCCGGACTTGGTGCGGATGTGGCGGCCAACCATCACGTTCTCGATCGCCGTCATGTCGGCGAAGAGGCGGATGTTCTGGAAGGTGCGCGCGATGCCGGCCTTGGCGACCTGGTGCACGGCCTGCGGCGTGTAGGGCGTGCCGCCGAGCGAGAAGCTGCCGCCGTCCGGCACGTACAGGCCCGTGATGACGTTGAAGAAGGTCGTCTTGCCGGCGCCGTTGGGGCCGATGAGGCCGTACACCTGGCCGCGCTGGATCTGGATGCCGACGTCGGACAGGGCCTGCACGCCGCCGAAGCGCTTGGATGCGCCGCTGACGTTGAGAACGATGTTGTCGTGTTTGCTCATGTTGGTGTCCTCCCTCACTTCGCGGCAGGCGGGGCGACCTTGCCGTGCTCGGGCGCCGGCCACAGGCCGCGCGGGCGGGCCAGCATGATGCCGATCATGGCCAGGGCCACCAGCAACTGGCGCAGGATGGAGGCGTCGAGGCGACCGTCAGTCATCTGCTGCAGCGGGCCGGCGACGTAGCGCAGTACCTCGGGTAGGGCCGACAGCATCAGCGCGCCAAGGATGACGCCAGGGATGTGGCCGATGCCACCCAGCACGACCATCGCGACGATCATGACCGACTCCTGCAGGCTGAAGGACTCGGGCGACACGAAGCCCTGGAAGCTCGCGAACATCGCGCCCGACACGCCGCCGAAAGTGGCGCCCATGCCGAAGGCCAGCAGCTTCAGGTTGCGGGTGTTGATGCCCATGGCCTTGGCGGCGATCTCGTCCTCACGGATGGCCATCCAGGCGCGGCCGATGCGGGAGTTTTCCAGGCGGTAGCAGACCACCACGCCGCCCACCACGAGGGCCAGGAAGAGGTAGTAGTACAGCGTCACCGACGGCAGCGTGAAGCCGAACACCTCCCAGGACTTGCCCAGGTCCACGCCGAAGACGTGGAAGGAGTCGATCTGGCCGATGCCGCGCGGGCCGTTGGTGATGTTGACCGGGTACTCAAGGTTGTTCAGGAAGACGCGGATGATTTCGCCGAAGCCCAGCGTGACGATGGCGAGATAGTCGCCGCGCAGCTTCAGCGTTGGCGCCCCCAGCATCACGCCGAAGAAGGCTGCCAGCGCCGCTCCGGCCGGGATGACCAGCCACAGCGGCGAATGCAGGCCCGTCGGGAACGCGGCCTGGATGGCCTCGAAGTTCTCGCTCAGGTGCGGGCTGGACATCAGCGCGAACATGTAGGCGCCGACCGCGTAGAAAGCGACGTAGCCCAGGTCCAGCAGGCCGGCATAGCCAACGACGATGTTCAGCCCCAGCGCCAGCAGCACGTAGAGCAGCGCCAGGTCGATGATGCGGACCGGACCATTGCCGAGCTGCTGTGCGAACAACGGCACAACGAGCAGGCCGATGGCGGCCGCGAGGAAGGTGAAGATTTTCTTGGTGTCCATGTCTTGTCTCCCTTCAGGCGCGATCGGCCACACGCTCGCCGAGCAGGCCCGAGGGGCGCAGCGTCAGCACGAGGATGAGGGCGACGAAGGCGAAGATGTCGGCGTAGTGGCTGCCCAGCACGCCACCGGTCAGGTCGCCCAGGTAGCCTGCRCCGATGGCCTCGATGAGGCCGAGCAGCACGCCGCCCACCACCGCGCCGGCCAGGTTGCCGATGCCGCCCAGCACCGCGGCCGTGAAGGCCTTCAGCCCGGGCATGAAGCCCATGGTGTGCTGCACGGTGCCGTAGTTGGCCGCCCACATCAGGCCGGCCACTGCGGCGAGCGCAGCGCCGATGACGAAGGTGGTGGAGATGATGAAGTCGGGCTTCACGCCCATCAAGCCGGCCACGCGCGGGTTCTCGGCGGTGGCGCGCATCGCGCGGCCCAGCTTGGTGTAGTTCACCAGGTACATCAGGCCGGCCAGGATGCAGACCGTCAGGCCCAGGATCAGGCATTGCGTGACGGTGATGACGGGGCCGCCCAGGTCGAACGGCGTGGTGGGCAGCAGCAGCGGGAAGGGCTTGGGGTTCGGCTTCCAGATGATCATCGCCAGCACCTGCAGCAGCAGCGACATGCCCATGGCGGTGATCAGCGGCGCCAGGCGCGGCGCGTTGCGCAGCGGCCGGTAGGCGATCTTCTCAACTGCGTAGTTCAACGTCGCGCAGACGACGATGGCGGCGGCCAGGCCGATCAGCATCAGCAGCCAGCCGGGAATGCCGGAATCCGCCAGCAGCGTGACCAGCGTCCAGCTGACCATGGCGCCCACCATCAGGATCTCGCCGTGGGCGAAATTGATGAGGTTGATGATGCCGTAGACCATCGTGTAGCCCAGGGCGACGAGGGCATACATGCTCCCCAGCACCAGGCCGTTGATGATCTGTTGAATCAGAGTCTCCATGAGGGCTCCAGGAATAATTGTTGGGGCGCAGCATGCGCCAAGCGACCCGGGATAAATCGCAACCCTCGTGCCAATCAAGACKTTTCAAGGGTATTCACCGACGGTATGAAACCCTCGACCGTTTGATCCGTCCCCAGAGGGTGACCCTGGTCAGATTTCACG
>NZ_JBFULE010000574.1:0-3489 GCF_056400485.1 Roseateles sp. P5_B10 | reverse complement strand
GTTCAATTACATGACGCTGTCGGCCTCCTTCGTCATCGGCCCCACCAATGCGCGGCTGTACTGGTTCGACCCGCAGACGATGGAGCCGCTGATCAAGAGCCCCGGCCACGTGCGCGCCCTCGAGTTGTTCGTTGAACTGGTGAAGTTCGGCCCGCGCGAGATGCTGACCTGGAACCATGGCCGTGGCTGGGACCATTTCCTGGCGGGCCGCGCGGCGTTTGCGCTCACCTGGGGTGACCTCGGCGCGCTGGCTCAACAACAGGGCAGCAAGGTCAGGGGCAAGACCGGCGCTGCGCCGGCGCCCGGAACGCACGCGTACTACGACATAGCGCGGGGCAAATGGACCAGCACCGCAGGCGTCAACCAGGTCGGCAACACCAGCGGTGCCTCCTGGGCCGGCGTGATTTCCAAGTATTCGAAGGTGCCCGAGGCCGCGTACTTCCTGCTGGCGCTGCTGGCGGCGAAGGAGAAGTCGCAGGTCTATGCGGCGCGGGGCTGGGACGGCGTCGATCCGGGGCGCAAATCCCAGATGCTGCCGCCTGAAGGCACGGGCAGCCTGGCGCCGTATCTGCGAGCGAACTGGGACCCGGCCGACGTCCGCGACTATCTCAGCGCGTTCGAACGTACCTTCAGCAACAAGCAGCAGATCCCCTACCTGCGAATCCCTGGAACCTACAGCTATGTGCTGGCGCTGGATCTGCGCCTCATGCAGGCGGCGGCCGGTCAATTGAGTCCGGCAGAAGCGCTCGAGGCCGCTGCCGTCGATTTCGAAGAGATCACGATCCGGCTCGGCCGCGAGCGGCAACGAGAGGCGTATCGAACTTCACTGGGCTATTGATCACGGGCATGCGCTGGAATTTCCGGGTAGCGTCACTGGGCATCGGCACCAAGCTGACCGTCGGCGTCGGGGTCCTCGTCGGGCTGACGCTGCTGGTGGTGGCACTCGCCATCCTGGCGGGCCGCAACGCCAGCCGGGACATCGAAATCAGCGAAGGCCTGCGGGCGCCGGCCTCGCGGGCGTCGGCCCAGGCGCAGGAGGCGCTGCTGAGCATGCAGCTGCACCTGCGCGGCTTCCTGGTGCTCTCTGACCGCGAAGACATCGGGCACTACCACGCGGCACGCGGGGCGTTCGAGAGTGCGCTGACATCGCTGGAGGAATTGGCCGACGGCTGGGAGGAGGGCGAGCGCAAGCAGGTGCAGGCCTTGAACGAGCGTTACGCGCGCTGGAAACGCCTGCCGCCACAGCTGTTCGAGCTGCACGAGGACACCTTGCGCAACCGGCCGGCGCTGCGACTGTCGAGCATGGACGTGCAGGCGCAGCGGGTGCGTGTGCTGGCCGAGACCGAGGCCATGATCAAGTTGCAGAATTCGCGCCCTGCCGACGCGGTGAACCGCGAAGTGCTGGCGGAGATGCTTACCTTCCAGAGTTCGTTCGATGTGCTGGCCACCAACGTGATGGCGTTCGGCGCCTCGGGCGAAGGCAACTTCAGGCTGACGTACAGCTCGCAGCTGGTCACCAATGCGGCCTTGTGGGACGGGCTCTACGCCCGTCRCCCCTTGCTCACGGCTGCGCAGCGCGCCCACCTGGACCGCATCGCAGCGGCGCGGGCCGCGCTGACCGAGCTGACCCTGCGCATCCGCACGATCCAGGACAGCGCGCGTGCCTACGAGGACCTCTACCTGTATCGGACCGAGGTCGTGCCGCAGGCGCAAGGGCTTCTCGACCTGCTGCACCAGATCACCGCCGAGCAGCAGGCGCAACTGCAGACCGAGCTGTCGCGGGCTCGGGACAGCCTGGCCCGCTCGCGTGCCCAAACGGCTGTCGGTGGCCTGGCCGCGCTGGCATTCGGTGCAGCCTTGGCGTTCCTGCTTCGGCGCAGCATCGTCGGGCCGGTGCAGCGCCTGACCCAGGTGGCGGCACGGATCGCCGCTGGCGACCTCACCGCCCAGGCGCCCGTCGAAGCGCGCGACGAGACCGGCATGCTGGCCACCAGCTTCAATTCGATGACGGCCCGCCTGGCCCACACGATTGCCGACCTCGAAGCCGCCTACAGCGAAGCGCAGCAGGCCARGAATGTCGCCGAGCTTGCCAACCAGGCCAAGAGCAGCTTCCTGGCCAACATGAGCCATGAAATCCGCACGCCGATGAACGCGATCCTGGGCATGTCCCACCTGGCGCTGCAAAGCGGCCTCAACCCGCAGCAGCACAACTACATCCAGAAGGCGCATGCGGCGGCGGAATCGCTGCTGGTCATCATCAACGACATCCTCGACTTCTCCAAGATCGAGGCCGGCAAGCTCGACATCGAAACGATCCCGTTCAGCCTTGGCGACGTGCTGGACAACCTGAGCAATGTGGTGGGCCTGAAGGCCGACGAGAAGGGCCTGGAGCTGCTGCTGGACTTGCCGCTCGCGATCCCCCGGGCACTGGTGGGCGACCCATCGCGCCTGGGCCAGGTGTTGCTCAACCTGGGAAACAACGCCGTCAAGTTCAGCGACAGTGGCGAGGTCATCGTCGCCGTGAAGATGGTGGAGCGGGACGGCGAATCGGCCCGGCTGCGCTTCACCGTGGGTGATTCCGGCATCGGCATGAGCCCTGAACAACTGCAACGCCTGTTCCAGCCCTTCACGCAGGCCGATGCCTCGACCAGCCGGCGCTATGGCGGCACCGGCCTCGGGCTGGCGATCAGCCGCCACCTGGTGAAACTGATGGGCGGCGAGCTCACCGTCGAGAGCGAGCTGGGCCGCGGCAGCCGTCTGCACTTCGAGCTGCATTTCGGGTTGCAGCCCGGCGCTGCGGACGCGGCCATGGACACCAGTCTGCGCGGCACGCGTGTGCTGGTCGTCGACGACAACGCCGCCGCGCGCGAGCTGCTCGCGACGATGTGCGGCACGCTGGGCCTGCAGGTCGATACCGCCGCGGGGGGCGAAGAAGCGCTGCGCCTGGTGATGCAGGCCGACGCCGGCGATGCTCCTTTCCAATTGCTGCTGCTCGACTGGAAGATGCCGGGCATGGACGGCGTGGCCTGCGCGCAGGCGCTGGCCCAGCAGACCGAGYTGCGCCACCCGGCACCCCTGGTCATGCTGGCCACGGCCTTCAGCCGCGAAGAGGTGAGGCAGCGCCTGGCCGAGCACAAGCTGCGGGCCGGCGCGCTGCTGACCAAGCCGGTCACGCCCTCGACCTTGCTGGATGCCTGCGCTGCCGCACTCGGACGCGCGCTTGCCGTCCCCACGCGCAATGCGCGGCGCGAAGAAGCACAGCTCGACCATCGAAAGGCGCTGGCCGGTGCCCATGTGCTGCTGGTCGAGGACAACGCGATCAACCAGGAACTCGCCGTCGACCTGCTCAGCCGCGCCGGTATCGTCGTCAGCGTCGCCGGCAATGGCGAGGAAGCGCTGCGCAAGCTGGCCAGCGAGCGTTTTGATGCGGTGCTCATGGACTGCCAGATGCCCGTCATGGACGGTTATGCAGCGACGCGGGCGTTGCGC
>NZ_JBFULE010000573.1:0-3492 GCF_056400485.1 Roseateles sp. P5_B10 | reverse complement strand
CTAGGGATATGAGCTCGCTAAGCTATTGATTTTTAAGAAATACTGCTGCCTGGCACGGCCGTTGCATTGTGGGGATCATTGAAATTTCTTGAGGAGATCCGCCATGAAGTTGGCTTCTTTCGCAGCTGCAATCCTGACGGCTTCCCTTTGCAGCCTGGCCAACGCGGGCATCGTCTTCACGTTCACCGAATCCGGCGCTAACGTGGTGATGAACTCCTCCGGCACCATTGACACCAGCAAGCTGGTGCTTCAGCAGGGCGTGTCTGGCTGGGGCGGCACCGGTATCGAGGAGAACGGCAACCACGACATCATGGGCGGCACGGCCGTCGGCGGCGTGAACATGTCCTTCGGTTTCCACGCCGGCACCGCTTTCTCGGCCTGGTCCGCTGCGAGCGGTCCCTGGGCCCAATCCAGCTTCAACACGACGGTCGACGCTGGTCACAAGGGCTTCACCACCTACGTTCGCCCCGTCAGCACCCAGCTTCCGGGCATCGGTATCGAGCGCGAAGACCTGGAAGGCACGTTCTGGTCGCCCGATCAAGCCTGGACTTTCCACAACGCCTCGTTCGCCTCCCTGCAGATGTTTGCCGGCACCTACACCGTGACCGACGCGCAGACCGGTGAGTTCATCACCTTCCAGATCGGCGCCGCCGGCAATCAGTTGCCCGAGCCCGACGCGGCGGCCCTGGTCGGCCTCGCCCTGCTGGGCGCATACGCGGCCCGTCGCGCCAAGGCAAAGAAGGCCTGACCCCCGTTCGGTCAACGAGCCACGAAGGCGAGTCGCAAAGACTCGCCTTCGTGGCTTTTTTCGTTGTTGGTTGACCGACTCAACGATCCGGCCCCGCGAGTCCGGAACCTATCGCGGCGTGCCGAAGTCCTGCGTCCAGTAGCTGCGGTAGGTGGTGCTGGCGTTGCCCGCCACGCAGGCCACGCCGATGTCGCGGAAGGTCGCGTTCATCAGGTTGGCGCAATGACCATCGCTCTTCATCCAGCCGTCCACCACCTCGGCCACGCTGGACTGGCCGGCGGCGATGTTCTCGCCCAGGCTGCTCCAAACATAGCCGGCGGCGGTCGCGCGGGTGCCGAGGGTGCTGCCGTCGCTGCCGGTGTGGCTGAAGAAGTTGTGCGTGACCATGTCGTCGCTATGCGCCACGGCGGCCTGGGTCAGCGCGGCGTTCCAGGTCAGATCAGGTGCCGGGCCGAAGGCTCCCTGTGCGCCACAGGTGGCGCCGCTGCGGCGCCGGGCGTTGACGGCCGCCAGCATGTCGGCCTGGAAGTTGGCGAGATCGCAGGTGATGCGCGTTCCGGCGATCGGTGGTGCTGGCGCCGGCGCCGGCGCAGGAGCAGGGGGCGTTGTCGGCGTGGTGGTGGCTGAGTCGGAGCCGCCACCGCCGCAGCCGGCCAGCGAAACCAGGGTCGCCACGGCGAGAGGCGCCAGGCGGGACGCTCTCTCGCGGGTGGGTGAGGGTGGCGGCGCAGGGAAGTGGCTCATAGGCCTATAGCGTGGCACGCGCCGGCCTGGCACCGGTTACCGGGTGCAGCCCGCGTGACACGGACCGCAACATCCCCACACAAAAAGGGCCGCGTCAGGCCTCGGGGGAGTGACAGACGGCCTCGATGTTGTGCCCGTCCGGGTCGATGACGAAGGCAGCGTAGTAGTTGGCGTGGTACTTTGGCCGCAGGCCCGGCGGGCCGTTGTCCTTGGCGCCGGCCGCCAACGCCTCGCGATAGAAGTCATCGACCTGCTGGCGCGTCTGCGCCATGAAGGCGAGATGCAGATGGGCCGGCTTCTCCTGGGTCTCGAACAGGCACAGGCTGGTCACCTGGCCCTCGATGACGAGCTCGATGCCGTAGCTCGGCTCGCCTTCCGCACCCGCCGTGACGCCGAGCGGCGCCAGCGCCTTGAGATAGAAGGTCTTGCTCGCGGCGAAATCGCTGACGCCGAACTTGACGTGGTCAAACATGAGTTCTCCTTTGATCGCGCAATCTGACCAGGCTGCGGCTACAGCTGCCACCAGCCCGGCAACAAGGCCCGCACCTCGGGTCGGGCATAGCGCTTGTCCAGCAGCCACACCCAGCCGCGGTCGTCCACGGAGCGCAGCACGCGGCCGGCGGCCTGCACGACCTTTTGCATACCGGGCACAAGGTCGGCATAGCCGTGGTCGGCGCCGAACAGGGTGTCCAGGCGCTCGCGCACCTGGTCCTGCAGCGGTGACACCGGCGGCAGGCCGAGGGTGGCGATGAAGGCGCCGATCAGCCGCGTGCCGGGCAGGTCCACGCCCTCGGCGAAGGCGCCGCCCAGCACGGCGAAGCCGATGCCGCGGCCGCCCTCCACGAAGCGGTCCAGGAAGGCGCGCCGTGCCGCGTCGCCCATGGCGCGCGACTGGTTCCACAGCGTGACCTGCGGGTGCCGCTGCGCCAGCCGCGCCGAGGCCTTGTCGAGGTAGTCGAAGCTGCTGAAGAAGGCGAGGTAGTTGCCGGGGTGCTCGGTGAACTGCTGGGCGAGCAGGTCCACCAGCGCGTCCAGCGATGCATTGCGATGTTCGTAGCGCGTGGACAGGCGGTGGGCCACCTGCACGGTCAGGTGCTCGGGCGGGAAGGGCGCGGGCACGTCGATCCAGGCGGTGTCCTCGGGCATGCCAAGCAGCTGGCGTTGGTAGTCGGGCGGCCCGAGCGTGGCCGAGAACAGCGTGACGCTGCTGAGCCCCTCGAAGCGCTCCTTCAGGAAGTGCCCTGGCACGACGTTGCGCACCGACAGCAGCACGTCGCGACCGTCGTTGGGATCGTCCTCGTCGTCGTCTTCCAGCAGCGAGAGGTTCCGTGGCGCGTCCAGCGCCGGCTTGGGGTCCCCCGGAGCGGCGCTGCGCTGCAGGTCGCAAATCGAATGGGCATCGAAACGGTCCAGCAGGCGCTGCAGGCCCAGCACCTCGAAATAGAACTGCAGCATGGCCCCGACGTCGAGCGGGTGGTTCTGTACGTGGTCGCCCAGGGCGACGTTGACGCGTTGCAGGGCCTCGGCGAGGGCGTCGGGCACCGTGTCCAGCGCCTGGTAGTCGCCTTGCTGGCGGCGGCTCAGCGTGGCCAGTTCCTTGGCCAGCCGGYGCAGCGGCGGGCGCAGGCTGGCCGGCGCTTCGGCAATGACCTCGCGCACGCGCGCCAGGCTGAGGCTGACGCTGTACATGTCGCGCGTGCGGTCGATGAGGTTGTGGGCCTCGTCCACCAGCAGGGCGAGCTTCCAGCCCTGAGCCTGGGAGAGGCCGTAGAGCTGGCCATAGGGGTCGAAGGCGTGGTGCACGTCGCCGACGACGACGTCGGCCCAGCGCAGCAGCTCCTGGCCGAGGTAGTAGGGGCAGACGTCATGCTGCAGTGCGATGCGGCGCTGGGCGGCGGGGTCCAGCCAGGCCGTCTGCACGGCCTCGGCGCGGGCGGCGGGCAGCTTGTCGTAGAAGCCGTTGGCCAGCGGGCAGGCGTCGCCATGGCAGGCCTTGGTGG
>NZ_JBFULE010000572.1:0-3492 GCF_056400485.1 Roseateles sp. P5_B10 | reverse complement strand
CCCTTCTTCTGCGCGATGCTGAACGGCACGATTTCGTCCTTGAAGCGGCCCGCGTCCTGGGCCGCGGCGGCCTTCTGCTGGCTGCCCAGTGCGAGCGCATCCTGCTGCTCGCGCGTGATGCCGTACTTCTTGGCCACGTTCTCGGCCGTGATGCCCATGTGGTACTGGTTGTACACGTCCCACAGGCCGTCGACGATCATGGTGTCGACCATCTTCCAGTCGCCCATGCGCTGGCCATCGCGCGAGCCGTTGAGCACGTGGGGGCTCATGCTCATGCTCTCCTGGCCGCCGGCGATGATGATGTCGCTGTCGCCATCGCGGATGGCCTGAGCCGCCAGCATCACGGCCTTGAGGCCCGAGCCGCAGACCTTGTTGATCGTCATGGCTGGCACGACGTTGGGCAGGCCGGACTTGATGACGGACTGGCGCGCCGGGTTCTGGCCGACGCCAGCGGTCAGCACCTGGCCGAGGATGACCTCGTTGATCTGGTCGCCGSCCAGGCCGGTGCGGCGCAGCAGGTCCTGGATGACGGCAGCGCCCAGCTCGGTGGCGGGCGTCTTGGCGAGCGTGCCGCCGAACTTGCCGATGGCCGTGCGTGCGGCGGCGACGATGACGATGTCTTCTTTGCTCATGGATGTCTCCTTAAAAACGATCAGGCCTTGACCTTCACATAGCGACCGGGCGCGGGCTCGATCGCCTTGAACTTGCGGTTGCCCGGCTCTTTGGGCGCGGGCTTTTTGGCGCCGGCATGCAAGGCCAGCCAGGCGGACCAGTCCGGCCACCAGCTGCCGGGGTGTTCGGTGGCACTGGCCAACCAGGCCTCGGGGTCGGCCGGCAGGGCTGCTCCCTTGGCAATCCAGTGGCTGCGCTTGCCCTTGGCGGGCGGGTTGATGACGCCGGCGATATGACCCGACGCACCCAGCACGAAGCGCTTCTTGCCCTTGAGGATCTGGGTGCTGCGGTAGGCGCTGGTCCAAGGCACGATATGGTCCTCGCGCGAGCCGTAGATGTAGACCGGGGCCTCGATGGCGCCGATGTCCAGCTTCTCGCCGCAGACCGTCAGCTTGCCCGGCTGCTTCAACTCGTTTTGCAAGTAGGTGTGGCGCAGATACCAGCAGTACATCGGCCCGGGCAGGTTGGTCGAGTCGCCGTTCCAGTACAGCAGGTCGAAGGGCGGCGGCTGCTCGCCCTTCAGGTAGTTGCCGACGACGTAGTTCCACACCAGGTCGTTGGGGCGCAGGAAGCTGAAGGTCGTGGCCAGCTCCTGGCCGTGCAGCAGTTGCGGGCCCTTGGGCGACTCGGGGCCCAGCGTCGCCTCGCGCAGCCTCACCATGGCCTCGTCGACAAAGATGTCGAGGATGCCGTTGTCGGCAAAGTCCAGCAGCGTGGTCAGCAGCGTGACGCTGGCGGCCGGCTGTTCGCCGCGCGCGGCCAGCACGCCCAGGGCCGTGGCGAGGATGGTGCCGCCGACGCAGAAGCCCAAGGTGTTGATCTTGTCCTGGCCCGAGATCTCCTGCGCGACGCGGATGGCTTCGATGGCGCCGGTCTCGATGTAGTCGTCCCAGCCCAGCTGCTTGATGGATTCATCCGGGTTGCGCCAACTGACGACGAAGACGCGATGGCCTTCGGAGACGGCGTAGCGGATCAGCGAGTTGTCCGGCTGCAGGTCCAGGATGTAGAACTTGTTGATGCAGGGCGGCACCAGCAGGAAGGGTCGCGTGTGCACTTCCTTCGTCAGCGGCGCGTATTCGATGAGCTGGAACAGCTCGTTCTCGAAAACGATGCTGCCGGCCGTGGTGGCCACGTTCTTGCCGACCTCGAAGGCGCTCTCGTCCGTCTGCGACACATGGCCGCGCTGCACGTCGCCCCACAGTTGCTGCAGGCCACGGGTCAGCGTCTCGCCCTGGCTGTCCAGCGCCAGCTTCTGCGCCTCGGGGTTCAACGCCAGGTAATTGCTGGGCGACACGGCATCGACGAACTGCTGCACGGCGAAACGGATGCGCGCCTTGGTCTTGTCGTCCGCCTCGATGGCCGAGGCCATCCGGCCCAGCGTCTGGCTGTTGAGCAGGTAGAGCTGGGTCATGAAGCTGGCGGCCGGGTTGCTCCGCCATTCGGGCGCGGCGAAGCGGCGGTCGCCGATGGCCGGAGCCTCGCCCTGCCCCAGCGACGTGTTCCACAACGCCGTGGCCTGCTTCAGATAATCGGCCTGCAATTCGGCCAGTGCGGTGGGTGAGATCTGCGGCAGATGCGCCATCTGCTGCATCAGGTCCGCGAATACAGCCGGCCCCTCCATAGCGGGCGGGGCGTCGTTCTTCTTGCGTGTGGCCATGTCTTCCTCGGAGCTCCCGCGTCAGCGGTGTTGTCTCGATCCGTTGCAATAAGCTTGCCACATCTCGCAGACCCTGTTTGTACTCTTGCGCACTGACGCGCCAATGACACCCCCATCATGTACCTCGTTGCCATCGCGTGGGCCTACGTCGCGCTGATGATGGCGGCAGCAGAAGCGATCAGCCCTCAGGGCTCGCTGTTCGGTGCCTTCGTCACGCTGATGCTCTACGGCGTCCTTCCACTGGGCCTGCTGCTCTACATCCTCGGCACGCCCGGCCGCAAGCGTCGGCGGCGTGCTGCCGAGCTAGCCGCGCAAGGAGATGCAGGCGGCCATCCGGCCGCGGGGCCGGCCGAGAGCCTCGCCCCGGAACGAGAAGAAAAGTGAATCATCGGTCAGGGTGCACCAGGTGCCGCCGCTGATTTGGGTGATATTGACCGAGATCAATCTTTCGCGAGCCAACAGGGGCAGATCAGCGCGCCAGCGAGGCTCGGGGTTGGGCCGGTAGACGAAGCCGGGCTGGTCGCACTCGATGGGCTCACGCCCAAAGGCGGCGACGACCTCTGGGCCCACCTCGAAGGCCGCGGGGCCGATGCAGGCGCCCAGCCAGGCTTTCACTTCATGCGGCTCGCAGTTCGCGGCGTCGCAAAGCTCGGCCACCGTGTTCTCCAGCACGCCAGCCGCCAGGCCGCGCCAGCCCGCGTGCGCGCCGGCCACACCGCCCGGCGCCGAGAACAGCACCGGCAGGCAGTCGGCGACCAGGATGGCCACGGCCAGCTCGGGGTCGGTCGACACGGCTGCATCAGCCTTGGGCGCGTTGTCATCGTGCCAGCCGGCACGCAGGCGCACGACGTCCGCGCCATGGACCTGATCGAGAAAGACCGGCCGCGCGCCGAGCACCTCGGCGAGTCCGATGCGGTTGGCCTTGGCCAGTTCGGGGTCGCCCGCCTTGCGTCCGAAGTTGGGACCGCGAGTGGTCATGAAGGCCGTCACGCCCGGCCAATCCGGGCGCAGCCAGTTCGGATCAGGCTGCATCGGGACAGACGCTGGGATGCGTATTGGCAAAGGCCGGCAGGGCCAGGCAGGCGGCGTTCACGCGCATGACGGTCGGGAAGTCGTCCAGCGGGCATTCGAAGCGCTGGGCGTTGTAGACCTGGGGCACGAGC
>NZ_JBFULE010000571.1:0-3496 GCF_056400485.1 Roseateles sp. P5_B10 | reverse complement strand
GAGCTGGCGCACATGCTCGTCCTGCTTGTCCGTCGGCAGGCCGGCGTGGCTCATGCCATCGCGCAGCGTCTTGAGCAGGGGCGGCAGGCGGCGGATGACCTCGGCACGCTCCTCGCGCGAGGCCTTGGAGCTGGCGCTCCAGATCAGGTCGGCGGCGGCCCGCTTCATGGACTTGGTCACGTCGGACTGGGCGCCCGCGCGCACCGCCGTGACGGCCAGCACGTCGGCCCAGACGTGGAAGAGGAAGTCGCGCACGCCGTCCTGTACCGGCACCTCGGACAGCATCTTGCGCAGCTCGATGGTGTACTGGATGGCCAGGGTTTCGCGTTGCTCGACCTGCTGGGCCAGCGACACGCCGCGCTTGGAGGCCTGGTTCTCGTTCTCGAAATAGTGGTCGAGGAACTTCTCGAACTCGGTCAGCACGGTGGCAAAGACCCGCCGGCCGGTGTCCGGATAGGCCTCGACGACCTGCACGACGCGCTTGATCTCGCGCTCCAGCGCATCGTTGCTGGCGCGCTCCGAACCCGGGCCACTGACCTGGGCCGTGTTGAAACCCATCACGCACGCGCCCATGCGGTCAATGAGACGACGCGCCGGATGGTCGGCGGCGGCAAAGAAGTCGGGTTCGCTGACGGCCACCCGCAGCACCGGCATCTGCAGCCGCGCGAACCAGACCCGCACCGTGGCCGGGATGCGCTCCTCGGTCAGGATGCTCTGGAACATCATGGCGACGATCTCGATGGTCGCGCGTTCGGCCGGGTTGCTCGCGGCCTGCTTCAGGACCTGCTTGAAGGCCTGGTTGCGCGCGCCAATCTCCTCCAGCGCACGCGGGGCGCTGGCGCTGCCACCGGTATCCACACCGCCAGCTGCGCCGGGGCGGCGCTGCAAGGACTCCTGGGCATGCTTGATGGCACCCATCAACCGCGGCGAGGCGGCGGAAACGGAGACGGGCGGCGCATCGGCCAGCGACGGCCTGGCCACGGAGGCGGGTGCATCGCCGCTCGATAAACTGCCACCACCGAGGGTGCCGGCATGGCTGGGTGTCACATCGGCCAGGCTCGGCTTGCCGCCACCCGGGCGGGCCGGCACCTGGCTTTTGACGACCGGAAAGCCCGGCACATGGCGGGCCAGCACACGCTGCAGCTGGGCCATGACTTCGTCGGCCTGGCTGCTCGCCTTGCTGCGCGCCGATGCCCCACCCGCGACCATCGGCACCGGGCCTGACGTGGGGGCGAGACCCGGGCCGGGAGACACTGGCGGTGGCGGCGGTACTGGCGCGCCAGTGGCCGTCGCCGTCGCCGCCGTAGCGGCCTGGGCCGTGCGGCGGATGAAGGGCCGCAGGTCGACCTCGGGCAGCACCTTCTGGGCGATCAGCCAGCGGTTGGTCTCGTGGTAGGCCTCGCTGATGAGCTGGGCGAATTCCTCGTGAAGCTCATGGTGCAGCAGCTGCCAGATGTTCGCGTCCAGGCCGACGCGGGTCCAGGCGTCCAGCGCCACGCGGGCCACGACATGGGCCCGCAGCAGGTCCAGCGGTTCCAGGTCGTCATGAGCCTCCAGGGCCTGCATGCGGGTGCGCAGGTCGGTGAATTCCCAGGTCGCCCGGTCCATCATGACCAGGGCCAGGCGGGAGCTGGTGATCTCGCGCTCGATGGTCGAGTCGTCGACCAGGCTCATCTTCACCGACTGGGCCGGCACGGTCGTGTCGTGCTCGCGGGCGTTGTCGGAGACGCCGTGCACTGCCGCGTGGCGCAGCGCCGCGACGACGGCCATCTGCCAGTTGGGGCCTAGCTTCTGCCAGGCCTGCACCGCGTCGCGCCTGGCCATCATGATGGCGTGGGGGACGCCGTGGGCCAGTTGCTGGCCAGCGCCCTGGCCGACCGCAGCGACCAGGGGCGTCATGCCGCGCACCAGAGCTTCCAGATAGACGCGCCGCGCCTGGGTCGCCAGGGCCTGGTTACGAGCGGCGGTCATGGACTGGTGAGGGCTGCGCGGCTGGAATGTTGGGTTGCGATCACTCTACACGACGGCCCCGGAGTTCGGGTCATTGGGGTCGTCACGATTCACGCCCGCCTTGACCAGGTCCTCCCGCTTGACGCCCAGCCACATGGCGATGGCCGCCGCCACGAACACCGAGGAGTAGATGCCAAACAGGATGCCGATGGTCAGCGCGACGGCGAAGTAATGCAGCGTCGGCCCGCCGAACAGCAGCATGGACACCACCATCAGCTGCGTGCAACCGTGGGTGATGATGGTGCGGCTCATCGTCGAGGTGATGGCGTGGTCGATGACCTCGTGGGTGTTCATCTTGCGGAACCTGCGGAAGGCCTCGCGCACCCGGTCGAAGATGACGACAGATTCGTTCACCGAGTAGCCCAGCACCGCCAGGATGGCCGCCAGCACCGCCAGCGAGAACTCCCACTGGAAGAAGGCGAAGAAGCCCAGGATGATGACCACATCGTGCAGGTTGGCGATGATGCCGGCGACCGCGAACTTCCATTCGAAGCGGATGGCCAGGTAGATCATGATGCCGATGACCGTCGCGGCCAGTGCCTTGGCGGCGTCCTGGGCCAGCTCGGCCCCGACGGCCGGGCCGACGACCTCGGAGCGCGACAGCTTGATCGGCTCGGCGCCATCGGCTCGTCTGCAGATCTGCTTGCTGACCTGCTCGCCCTGGGGCGTCACTTCCTGATGCTCGCTGATCGTGCCGGCCTCGGCCGTGCACAGCTCGGTGAAGACCTTGCCGACCAGCTCGGTCTGCTTGATATCGCCGCGCACGGGCAGGCGGATCATCACGTCGCGCGAAGAGCCGAAGTTCTGCACCTGCACTTCGCCGAAGCCCATCTTCTCGACGACCAGGCGAGTCTTCTCGATCTCGGCCGCCTGCGGGTAGGCCACCTCGATGACCGTGCCGCCGGTGAACTCGATGGAGAAATGCAGGCCCCGCGTGACCAGGAAGAACACGGCGGCTGCGAAGGTGATGAAGGAGATAGCGTTGAAGACCAACGCATGCTTCATCAACGGCAGGTCGCGCTTGATGCGAAAGAGTTCCATGTTCTAGCTTTCTCAGGCCTTGGCGGCGACGTCGGTCGTCTCGGCGGCGGGCTTGTCGGCGTCGGGCCTCCAGATCTGCCCGATGGACACGCTCTTGAGCTTCTTCTGGCGGCCGTACCAGAGGTTCACCAGGCCGCGCGAGAACACGACGGACGAGAACATCGAGGTCAGGATGCCCAGGCAATGCACGACGGCAAAGCCCTTGATCGGGCCGGAGCCGAACACCAGCAGCGAGACACCGGCGATCAGCGTCGTCACGTTGGAGTCCAGGATGGTGGCCCAGGCGCGTTCGTAGCCCAGCCGGATGGCCTGCTGGGGCGATTCGCCGCCACGCAGTTCCTCGCGCACGCGCTCGTTGATCAGCACGTTGGAGTCGATGGCCATGCCCAGCACCAGCGCAATGGCGGCGATGCCCGGCAGGCTCAGCGTGGCCTGCATCATCGAC
>NZ_JBFULE010000570.1:0-3497 GCF_056400485.1 Roseateles sp. P5_B10 | reverse complement strand
TTGCGCGTCTGCTGCAGTTCCTCGTTCAGCCAGCTCTTCTCGAAGGCTTCGGGGTACGCGGCGAGCTCGTCCTGGGCGCGGCCGGCGTCCAGCGCGGGTGCCAACGCCTCRGCGGCCAGCATGCCGCTCTTGATGGCYGCGTGGCTGCCCTTGATGCGSGCGGCATTSAGGTARCCGGCWTCGCAGCCGATCAGGCAGCCGCCCGGGAACACCGTCTTTGGCAGGGCCTGCGGCGTGCCGTTGTTGATGGCGCGGGCACCGTAGCCGATGCGCTTGCCGCCTTCGATGTGGGCGCGGATGGCCGGATGGGCCTTCCAGCGCTGCATCTCTTCAAACGGGCTCATGAAGGGGTTGTCGTAGTCCAGGCCGATGACGAAGCCCAGCGTGACCTTGTTGTTTTCCAGGTGGTASAGGAAGCCGCCGCCGAAGGTGTCGCCCTCCATCGGCCAGCCGGCCGTGTGCACGACCTTGCCGGGTTGGGCTTTGTCCGCCGGAACCTCCCACAGCTCCTTCACGCCGATGGCGTAGGTCTGCGTGTCCTTGCCTTCGGTCAACTTGAACTTCTCAAGCAGTTGCTTGCCCAGATGGCCGCGCGCGCCTTCCGCAAACACCGTGTACTTGCCGAGCAGTTCCATGCCGAGCTGGAAGTGGTCGGTCGGCTCGCCGTCCTTGCCCAGGCCCATATTGCCGGTGGCCACGCCCTTCACACGGCCCTGCTCGTCGTACAGCACCTCGGCGGCGGCGAAGCCGGGGAAGATCTCGATGCCGAGGCCCTCGGCCTGGCTGGCCATCCACTTGACGACGTCGGACAGGCTGATGACGTAGCAGCCGTGGTTGTGGAAATTGCGAGGCACGAGCCAGTCGGGCGTGCGCTGGCTGCCCGTCTCGGACAGAAACAGCACGTCGTCGCCGGACACGGCCTGGTTCAGCGGCGCGCCGAGTTCCTTCCAGTTCGGGAACAGCTCCTCCATCGCACGCGGGTCCATCACGGCGCCCGACAGGATGTGGGCGCCAGGCTCCGAGCCCTTCTCCAGCACGACGATGTTGGCATYGGGCTTGAGCTGCTTCAGGCGGATAGCCGTGGCCAGGCCGGCCGGGCCGCCACCGACGATGACCACGTCGTATTCCATGGACTCGCGGGGGCCGAACTGGGCGAGGATCTCTTCGGACGTCATGCAGGTTCTCCGTCAGCTTTTGAATTGCGCGCGATTCTAGAGAGGCTGGATTGCGAATCGAACGATCGTGCTTTTTTAGGTTGGGCGGTCTAGACCGGTAGGATGGACGCAACCCACTCGGAAGGCAGTCCCATGAGTTACTCCATCAATCTCGAAGGCCGCGTGGCCTTGATCACCGGTGCGTCCAGCGGCCTGGGCGCGCAATTCGCCAGGACCCTGTCCCAGGCCGGCGCCTGCGTCGTGCTGGCGGGCCGGCGAGTCGAGCGGCTGAAGGACCTGCGCGCCKAAATCGAGGGCAATGGCGGTGACGCCCATGTGGTGCAGCTGGACGTGACCGACGTGGCCAGCATCAAGAGCGCGGTGGCCCACGCCGAGACCGAAGTCGGCACGCTGGACATCCTGATCAACAACTCCGGCGTGTCCACGACGCAGCGCCTCACCGACGTCACCGAGAACGACTACGACTACGTGATGGACACCAACACGCGCGGCGCCTTTTTCGTCGCGCAGGAGGTGGGCAAGCGCATGCTGGCCCGCGCGCGCGGCTCGGCGCCGGGCACCTTCATCGGTGGGCGCATCGTCAACGTCGCGTCCATGGCCGGCCTGCGTGTGCTGGGCCAGATTGGCGTCTATGCGATGAGCAAGGCCGCGGTCATCCACATGACGCGAGCGATGGCGCTGGAGTGGGGCCGCTACGGCATCAACGTGAACGCCATCTGCCCGGGCTATATCGACACCGAGATCAACCACCACCACTGGGGCACCGAGCAGGGCAAGAAGCTGGTCGACATGCTGCCCAGGAAGCGCGTCGGCCAGCCGAAGGATCTGGATACGTCACTGCTGATGTTGTGCGCCACCGAAAGCCATTTCATCAATGGCGCGGTCATCCAGGCCGACGACGGCTTCGGAGTTTGATGTTGAAGCGAGACCTGACCCCGCTGGAGGCCCGCGTTCTCGCCGTTCTTGTCGAGAAGGAAAGCACCGTGCCGGACAGCTATCCGCTGTCCGCCAATGCGTTGACCGCGGGCTGCAACCAGAAGACGGCGCGCGACCCGGTCATGGACGTCAGCGAGGCCGAGGTGCTGGCCACCGTGGAAGAGCTGAAGGCGCTGCACCTCGTCAATACGGTCAGCGGTAGCCGCGTCGTGCGCTATGAGCACAACTTCGCGCGCGGCATGGGCGTGCCGGGTGCAGCGATGGCGCTGCTGACCCAGCTGATGCTGCGCGGCCCGCAGACGGCGGCCGAACTGCGCCAGAACACCGAGAGGCTGCACCGCTTTGCCGATGTGTCGTCGGTGGAGGGCTTTCTGGAGGAGCTGGCCGAGCGCGAGCAGCCTATGGCCGTCAAGCTGCCCAAGGCGCCCGGCGCCCGCGAGGCGCGCTGGGCGCATCTGCTGTGCGGGCCGGTGGCGTCGTTCGAGCAGGCCGCGGCGGTGGGTCAACCTCGCGATGAAGAGATCGCCTTGCTGCGCGCCGAGGTCGCCGCGCTGCGCAGCCTCGTCAACCGCATCGCCGCTGACCTCGGCATCACGCCGTGAGGTATCTCGTCCCGGTCGACAAGAAGCTCACCTATGAGGTGCGCATTCCCATGCGCTGGGGCGACATGGATGCGATGGGCCACATCAACAACACGCTGTATTTCCGCTACCTGGAGATCGCGCGTGTGGACTGGCTGACGCAGATCGGCGCCGCGCCCAATCCGGGCGGGCAGGGGCCGGTCATCGTCAACGCCTTCTGCAACTTCTATCGCCAGCTTAAATGCCCGGGCGAGGTGCTGGCCAGCCACTACGTCAGCGACGCGGGCCGCACCAGCTTCGAGACCTGGATCACGCTGGAGCGCGCCGACGAACCCGGCGTCATCTGCGCCGAGGGCGGCGCGACGACGCTGTGGTTCGACGCCCAGACCGACAAGGCCATTGCCCTGCCGGACTGGGTGAGAAACCTCGTCACCTGAAGGCGTACTTCAAGCTGGCGTAGATGTAGCGCCCGCGCGAGTCGGTGTAGCTCGGGTCGTAGCCGGACAGGAAGAACCAGGCCTGCTGCGAGAACGGCGGCGCCTTGTTGAGCATGTTCTGCACGCCGACGCGCAGGGTGGTCGACTTGCTGGCCTCCCAGCCGGCCGACATGTTCCACAGCGAATAGGCCGACACCTTGCGATCGGGCTTGCCGATGATGTGCTGGTCGTTGTAGCCCTGCAGATAGCTGTTGGACAACGTCATAGACACGGGGCCAGTTTCCCAATCCAGGCTGACCGTGTGGCGCCAGCGCTGCACGACGCCGTCGTTGATGAAGACGCCCAGGTTGCTGACGAAGGGGTCGCCG
>NZ_JBFULE010000569.1:0-3498 GCF_056400485.1 Roseateles sp. P5_B10 | reverse complement strand
GCGTCAAGCCGGGCCTGGGCCGCATGGAGATCAGCGTCGACAACCAGGCCGACTGGCTGGCCCGCCTGCCCGCCGGCCTGCTGGCGGGCCTGGGCACGCCGTGGAACACGCTGCAGCTGGGTGGCTCGCTGCGCCTGTCGGCCCGCGAGCTGAGGCTCGAATCGGTGCAGGGCCGCTGGCGCCAGTTCGGCGAGCTGCAATTGGACCTGCTCAACCTGTCCTCGCGCGTGTCCACGGTTGCGCCACTGGGCAGCTACCGTTTCACCGTGACGGCCGACACGGCCAATCCCGGCGTCAGCACGCTGCGCCTGTCCACGCTGGAGGGCGCACTGCAGCTTTCGGGCGTCGGCACACTGAACAGCGGTGGCAAGAGCCGCTTCACTGGTGAGGCCGGCGCCGCGCCGGGCCGCGAGGAAGCACTGAACAATCTGCTGAACATCATCGGGCGCCGCCAAGGGGCCCGCTCCGTCCTGACGATCGGATGATCATGAATTTCCAACGCACCGCCGTCGCTTCGGCTACCGCGCTCTCCGTGCTGCTGACGTCCGCAGGCAGCGCGTTCGCCCAGCCCGACAGCGCCACAGTGCAGCGCGGCCGGCCAGGCTCGGGCAAAGGCCCCGCCGTACGCGCCAGCTCGCCGGTCACACTGAACTTCGTCAACGCCGACATCGAGGCCGTCACCCGCGCCATCGGCGTCATGCTGGACCGCCAGATCATCATCGACCCGCGCGTCAAGGGCACGATCACGGTCTACAGCGAGCAGCCGGTGTCGGTGCGCGAGGCTTACCTCAACTACCTCGCAGCGCTGCGCGGCCTGGGCTTCACCGTCGTCGAGACGGCCGGCCTCTTGAAGGTACTGCCCGAGCCCGACGCCAAGCTGCAGGCCGGCTCGGTGGCCGTCGAGACCAGCGCAGTGCGTGGCGACCAGATCCTGACGCAGATCTTCCGCATCCAGCACGAGAACGCGAACAACCTCGTCGCCGTGCTGCGCCCGCTGATCAGCCCCAACAACACCATCAATGCCAACCCGGGCAATAACAGCCTGATCATCACCGACTACGCCGACAACCTGCAGCGCATCGCCAAGATCATCGCGGCGATGGACACGCCGGGCACCAGCGACATCGAGATCGTGCCGCTGAAGAACGCCGTCGCGGCCGACTTGGCACCGCTGGTGCAGCGCCTGGCCGATGGCGGTGCGGCCGTCGGCGGGGCCGTGCCCGGCCAGAGCAGCAGCGCCGTCAACGTGCTCGTCGACCCGCGCTCCAACGGCCTCATCCTGCGCGCCAGCAACCCGGCGCGCCTGGCCGCGGTGCGTTCGATGGTCGACAAGCTCGACCAGCCCAGCGGCGATGGCGGCGGCAACAATATCCGCGTCGTCTACCTGAAGAACGCCGACGCCACCAAGCTGGCCACCGTGCTGCGTGCGGCCTTCGGCGCCGCCTCGTCGGGCAGCAGCAGTGGCGGCAGTTCCTCGGGCACATCCAGCCTCAGCGGCAGCGGCTCGCTGACTGGCGCCTCGCCCTCGCTGACCGGCGGCAACGCCGCCAACAGCAACACCGGCGGCATGAGCTCGACCGCCGCGACGACGCCGCTGACGCAGTCAGCCGGCCCGTCCACCGGCGGCTTCGTGCAGGCCGACCCGTCGACCAACTCGCTGATCATCACGGCTGCCGAGCCGCTGTACCGGCAGGTGCGCGCCGTTATCGAGCAGCTCGATTCGCGCCGCGCCCAGATCTACGTCGAGTCGCTGATCGTCAAGATCGACAACACCAAGGCGGCCCAGTTCGGCGTGCAGTGGCAGAACCTGTTCGGCAACAAGGGCGACAGCACCATCACCGGCGCCGGCACCAATTTCGGCTCGGGCCTGGCCAACATCATCAACGGCACGGTGGCCGTCGCCGGTGGCCGCTCCACCGTGGGTCCGGCGCTGAGTTCAGGCTCGGCGCCCACCGGCCTGAACATCGGCGTTCTGAAAAAGGTCGGCGACTTCTACACCCTCGGCGCCGTGGCCAATTTCTTCGAAAGCCAGAGCGGCGCCAACGTGCTGTCCACGCCCAACCTCGTGGCGCTGGACAACGAGGAAGCGCGCATCGTCATCGGCCAGAACGTGCCCTTCGTGACGGGCTCCTACGCCAGCGGCACGACGACCGGCGGCACCGTCAACCCGTTCACGACCGTGGACCGCAAGGACGTGGGCCTGACGCTGAAGATCAAGAGCCAGATCGGCGAAGGCGGCACGGTGCGCATGGTGGTCTACCAGGAGAATTCTTCCGTGGTGCCCGGCTCCAACAGCACCACCGGCCCGACGCTGGACAAGAGCGCCATCGAGACCAGCGTCGTCGTCGATGACGGCGACATCATCGTACTCGGCGGTCTGTTGAAGGATGAGTACACCGACGGCGACGACGGCGTGCCCGGGCTGTCCAAGATCCCACTGATCGGCAACCTCTTCAGCAGCAAGAGCCGCAAGCGCGTGAAGACCAACCTGATGGTCTTCCTGCGCCCCGTCGTCATGCGCAACGCCGACAGCGCCAACCAGCTGACGCTGGACCGCTACGAAAGCATCCGCGGCGTGCAGCAGCTCAGCCAGCCGCAGAAGAGCCTCGTGCTGCCGGACACCGGCGCGCCGGTGCTGCCCGAGCCCAAGACTTCGCCGCCGAACAAGGCGCTGCCGCAACCGTCGCTGCAGCCACCGCCACAGCAGCAGCAATCGCCGCAGCAATCGCCACAGTAAGCGATCGATCCATGGCCGCCACCCGCCACCCCCTGCCCTACGCCTTCGCCAAGGCCAACACCGTGCTGCTGGAGGACGACGGCAGCACGCTGACGCTGTGGGCGCCGCCCGAGGTCGGCTGGGCCACGCTGTCCGAGGTGCAGCGCCAGTACGCGGTGGACCGGCTCGAATCCGAAGCCGTTACGTCGCTGGCCGAGCGCATCAACGCGGCCTACGCTGGCAGCGAGAGCAGCGCGGCCGTCGTCGTCGGCGAGGTCGAGAGCGCGGTGGACCTGTCGCGCATGATGCAGGACCTGCCGGCGGTGGAAGACCTGCTCGAAGCGGCCAACGACGCGCCCATCATCCGCATGCTGAACGCCCTGCTGACCCAGGCGGCCAAGGACGGCGCGAGCGACATCCACATCGAACCCTATGAGCGCGCCTCGTCGGTGCGCTTTCGCGTCGACGGCACGCTGCGCGAAGTGGTGCAGCCCAACCGTGGCCTGCACGCCGCGCTGATCTCGCGGCTGAAGATCATGGCCGAGCTCGACATCGCCGAGAAGCGCCTGCCGCAGGACGGCCGCATCTCGCTGCGCATCGGCGGCCGCGCCATCGACGTGCGCGTGTCCACCCTGCCCTCGGCCCATGGCGAGCGCGCCGTGCTGCGCCTCTTGGACAAGAGCGAATCCAAGTTCACGCTCGAAGGCCTGGGCATGGACGGCCATGTGCTGACCGCCTTCAAGAAGTTGGTGCAGCAGCCTCACGGCATCGTCCTCGTCACC
>NZ_JBFULE010000568.1:0-3509 GCF_056400485.1 Roseateles sp. P5_B10 | reverse complement strand
CGTCGAAGCCCTCGTCACGCGCTGTTCGGGCCATGCCTGGGTACATGTCGGTGTACTCGTGTGTTTCACCGGCGACGGCGGCCGCCAGGTTCTGGCGGCTGCTGCCAATCGGCAGCCCGGTGGCGGGGTCGCCCACGGCCTCCAGGAACTCGAGATGGCCATGGGCATGGCCCGTCTCGCCTTCGGCCGTCGAGCGGAACAATGCCGCCACGTCGTTCTGCCCTTCGATGTCCGCCTTGTTGGCGAAGTAGAGGTAGCGGCGGTTGGCCTGGGATTCGCCGGCAAAGGCGTCCTTCAGGTGCTGCTCGGTCTTGGAACCTTTCAAGCTCATCGCAGTCTCCGTGGGGTGGGAGACGGCGACGCTACTCCTGTGCGGCCACGCCCAGCCAATGGATAGCTTCAATGCACCTCATAGCAGGCCGCTATACCAGCGCAAACCGAGCAGCTGGCGCGCGAGTTGATGGGAGCGGCCCTGGGGGTCGGCCAGATCGTGCAGCACGGTGAAATGGTTGCAGCCTGGCAACTCTTCGCAGACCGGTACTGCGCGTGCGCCCCAGGCCTGGCGGATCAGCTGGTTCTGGCGCCGGTACTCCTCACTCTCCAGGGCACCGACGACGGCGAACAGCGTCTGCGGCGAGCGCGGCGGCGGAAAGTGGATGGGGCTCAGCCGGCGCACGCTGGCCGCATCCAGCTGAAGATCGGTCTGCAGAAAGGGCACGCGGCGCAGCGGCGCCAGGTCGTGCAGGCCCGACACCGACATTGCGCCCTGCACAAGGCGCCGCGGCAGGTCCTTGCCGACACGCTTCCAATCGCAGCAGCTCAGCATCGCCGCCAGATGACCACCGGCCGAATGGCCGACGAGGACGATGCGGCTGGGGTCGCCGCCATGCTCTGCCGCGTGCCGCCAGGCCCACGCCACGGCTGAAGTGAGCTGCATCGCAATGCGATCGATGCCGACGCCAGGGCAGAGGTCGTAGTTCGGCACGACGACGAGGGCTCCTTCGTCCGTGAAGCCTGCGGCCAGGAAGGAATAGTCCGACTTGTCCAGGGACCGCCAGTAGCCGCCATGGATGACGACGAGAACCGGCGCGAAACCGCCGGCAAACGCCGGGTCGGGCGTGAAGACGTCCAGCGTCTGCTTGGGATCAGGCCCGTGGCGCAGGTTCAGATGGCAGCTAGAGCGCTCGCGCACCAGCGCAGACGCCTGGGCCCAGCGCCCGAGGATGTCGGCACTGTCGGCCACACGCTGGCGGTTGTTGTACTGGGCCTCGAACCAGGCCGTCGGCTTGCGGGGCGTCATGGGCGAAGACGATAGCAGCCGGCCAAGATCCTCCAGCCAGGGCTATACTTTTTCGGTCGCGTGGGGGGGTAGCTCAGCTGGGAGAGCGCCGCGTTCGCAATGCGGAGGTCGGGAGTTCGATCCTCCTCCTCTCCACCAACCGATCATCCTGAACAGTGCCACGTGCGACTTTAAGCATTGGCTTGCAGCCGCTGCAGGGCTTATGTTTACGGTGCAGTCTGCAGTGACCCTGTCCCAGGTTCCAATGCCTCCAGTCACATCGCCCCCGTCCGGAAGGTACGTTGCCTCGCCGCATGACCTCGGATTCGCCTTCACTTAGGCGTTCTGGGCCTGCGCGGCCTGCCGAATTGAGTCAGCCAACGAGGCCACTCCCTGCATGATTCTCCCGGCAGATTCTGTGACGAATGACAGCCTCATTGCGTTGCACAAAGGATCAGCCGCGTAGAACGCGGCGCCTGGCACGAAGCTCACACCGCGTTCGACTGCAAGCGGCAGCAACTTCGCGGTGTCCAAACCACTTGCCAAGGTCAACCAGCAAAACATTCCTCCGGTTGGAGTACTCCACGAAGCAAGGCCACGCATATGGGCCTGAAGAGCATCCACCATGGCATCACGCCCTTGCCGGTATTTCGCGCGAACCTCCGTCAGATGCTTTTCGAGAATGCCCCTTCCCAACAAGTCAGCCACCACATGTTGCGCGAATGTCCCGCTGTGCAAGTCTGCGGCTTGCTTGGCTTGAACCAGCTTGCCGTAGACGGCGGTTGGAGCAACTGCGTAGCCGAGCCGCAGTCCAGGCGCGAGAATTTTTGAGAATGACCCTAAATAGACAGTTCCCTCTGGCCAATGAGCAGCGATGGGCTCCGCCGGAGGCTGTTCGAACCAAAGATCACCGTAGGGATCATCTTCAACCAGTGGCAATCCAAGGGATTGGGCCTGATCGGCAATCTGTGCGCGCCGTGCCTTGGAAATGCAGCGCCCTGTAGGGTTCTGAAAATTGGGCAGGAGATAAAGCGCCCGGGCATCACCCACGTCTCGCAGACTCCCTGGCATAGGCCCGAATTCGTCACACCGAACCTCCACGGTGTCCGCCTCGTAGGGTGCAAACGCCTGCAGCGCTCCCAGGTAGGTTGGCGACTCAACCGCTACCTTGGTGCCCCTTTCGAGAAGAACTTTGCCAACGAGATCCAGCCCTTGCTGCGACCCACTGGTGATCAGCACCTGATCAGCACTAACCGTCAGACCTTGTTGCCTCATTCGCTCAGCGACCCATTCGCGCAGCACGAGCAGGCCCTCTGTGGTGGTGTACTGCAGGGCCATGTGAGAAGACTGCGAGAGCACCCTTTGGCACGACTCCCGAATTTCCTCAGTCGGAAAGCTGCCGGGCGAGGGCAAGCCGCCGCCCAGCGAGACAAGGCCAGGGCGCCCCATCAACTTCATGAGCTCTCGAATCATCGAGGGGGACAACTGGCCCGTACGCCGGGCGTACTTGAAAGGATTGGTGATCATGGCAGGCGCTGCGCGACTCTTTTCATCGCAGTGTTCATCGGTCTTGTCGGCCAGCTGGAGCCGGCCGCGTGAAATATCCGGGCCAGGCCGTCGTCGCTGGAAGATGAGCCCCTGCGGAAGCTCGAGCTCTGCACCGGAAGAACTGCTACTCGACCAGGCCGAGATCATCGAGAGACGTTCAATGGTGACTGCGTCCTCAACTGCATGCCTCGCGCGCATGGCTCTTGCGGTCGTGGAAGATGAATCCAATGCTATTGAGCAGGAGCTGTGCTGCCAGGATCGACGTGGTTCCAGCGGGGTCGTAAGCGGGCGCAACTTCCACCAAATCCATGCCAACGATGTTCCCGTTGCTGCGTCGTGAAAGCGCCTGGATGATCTCCAGCACCTCGTAGTAGAGAAAGCCGCCGTGGCTGGGCGTGCCAGTACCTGGTGCGACAGACGGATCGAAGCCGTCGATATCGACGGTGATGTAGTACGAAACGCCCTCAGGAATCTTTGCCAGCACGCCCTCGGATCCCAATCGGCGCACATCCCGAACCGAGAGAATCTGCGAGCCCGCCCTGCGTGCATCGTCGTAGTCGGAACGATTTGATGACGACACGTTGCGGATGCCGATCTGCGTCATCCCGACAACGTGATCCATTTCCGAGRCACGCCGCAGCGGGCTTCCGTGTCCGAATCGCACACCGTGACGTTCGTCTAC
>NZ_JBFULE010000567.1:0-3509 GCF_056400485.1 Roseateles sp. P5_B10 | reverse complement strand
GTGTGCGCACCAGCGCGCCTCCCGGCTGGCCCCGGCCTGGTTGTGGTGCCGCTTCAGTGCCCGCGCCAGGCGAAGGCTGGGGGATGGCTGCGGCGGCGACGGTCGTCTCCGGCGGCTGCGTCACCTGCACTTCGGGCGGCGGTATGAAGCGCGGCGGTGGGGGAGACAAGGTGGGCAGTGGCAGCAAGGCCATCTTCGGCGATGGCGGCGGCGGTGTTTCTGGTTGGATGAGCTTGATCTCCACAGGGGCCTGCCGGGCCACCTGGACGATGTGGTGCGCCAGGCCGCTGACCAAGACCCAACCCAGCACGAGATGCAGCAGCACCACGACGCCGATGCCGGTGAAGCGCCTGCCCGGGCGGTGCTGCCATTGAGCGAAATCCACGCGGTTCTCCCTGGGTGAACGAATCCGGTCGGCGGGCTGTCACAGCGGGCCTCGATCCACGCAGGAATTGTTGCCTGATCGGGTGCTGGAATGAACATCTGCGATGACGAGCCGCGTCGCAATGGCGAAGCTCTTCGCGACGCGCTCAGATCCGCCTGAACACCAGCATGTGCCAGCGCGTGTCGGTGCTGGCCAGCACCGCGTCGTTGACGCTGCTGCTCTCCAGCATCAGTCCCAACTCGGTGAGCTGCCGCTGCACCGTGGCCGGGGCGTGGTTGTGGAACCGACGGCCATCGGCGTCGCGGTCACCATTCAACTGGCCGGAGTTCATTTCCGGCAGGGCAATCAGCAGTGCGGGCCGGCAGCGGGCCACGTCGCCTGCGGCGAGAGGGCGAAGCTGCCGAGCGAGCGAAGCCAGTGCGCCGGGCAGGTCGGTGGGGGCGATGTGCATCAGCACGGCACTGCACGCCACGGCGTCGAAGCCCTGGGGGCAGCAGTCCGAGAAGGGCGTGCCCAGTTGGGGAAGGCTGGCGTCGCGCAGCCGTCCGGCAAGGCCGGGCCGCAGCCGCAGCGCGGTTTCGCGCATGGCGGCGTTGGGCTCCACGCCGAAGGCCTCGAACCCGGCCTGCTGCAGCGCCGCCACGTCCCGGCCCGAGCCCGAGCCGACGTCCAGCACCCAGGCGCCCGGCGGCAAAGCAGCTTCGAGAAGGGGCAGCATCGCGCTGCGACTGGCCTCGGTGGCGGCCAACTGGGTGGCGTAGCCGTCGTAGAACGTGGCTGTGCCGGCGTCCGCTGCGTTCGCGCTCAATTGCGGAAAGAGGGCACCGCGCCCTTGCCGGCCATCATGGCCTTGGTCAGGTCCTCGCTCATCAACATCGCGGCGTTCCAAGTCGCGATGTAGTTGAGGCCGTCGGCCACCGAGTGGTCACGGGCGTAGTTCAGCTGCTCCTTGGTGCCGCGGATGGACAGCGGCGACTTGGACGCAATCGTTGCGGCGATCTCGCGCACGCCAACCCCAAGCGCCTCGCGGCTGTCGAACACGCGGTTGACGAGGCCGATCTCGCGCGCCTCGGCCGCCTCCACGCGCCGGCCCGTGTAGGCCAACTCGCGCACCAGGCCCTGCGAGCCGATGAGCTTGGGCAGGCGTTGCAGCGTGCCGACATCGGCCACCATGCCGATGTCGATCTCCTTAATGGAGAAATAGGCGTCGCTGCTGCAGTAGCGCATGTCGGCGGCGCAGATCAGGTCGATGCCGCCGCCCACGCAGGCGCCGTGGATGGCCGCGAGCACGGGCTTGCGGCAGCGCTCCAGGCTGGTCAACGTGTCCTGCATGTCCAGGATGACCCGGCGCAAGCCCTCGCGGGTGCGGCCGTCGCAGGGGTCTTCGATCTGCGGGGCGATGCCCATCATCATCTGCAGGTCGATGCCGGCGGTGAAGTGCCTGCCTTCGCCTTCCAGCACGGCGACGCGCGCTTCTGGCTGCGTGTCCACCCAGTCGAAGGCGCGGCGGATGTCCTGCCACATCGCCGCGTTCATCGCATTGACCTTGTCCGGCCGGTTCAGGCGGACGGTGGCGATGTGGTCCTGGACGGAGACGGTGAGGGTTTCGAGTGTGGGCGCGGTCATTGGGGAGTCAAGGTGGTGGAACGGAGTCGGGTTGCGGCTCGGTCATTGCGGCATTGGCTCGCGTAAGCAGGATGCCAGTGGGCGTCTTGGTCAGCTGCAGGGTGTCACCTGCTGCGAGATTCAGGCGTGCCAGCACGGCGTCGGGAAGCACAAAGCCGAGAGAGTCTTGCGCCTCTACCAGTTGAACGATGTCCATGCTTGCCGCTCCTGAGGTGACCGCGTCGACAATACTAACCAGTTGCCCTCCGAACCCATCATGCACACCTTCTCCAAACGCCTCCCTCAAGGCGGTGGCCTCGCCGCCGTGCTGCTCAAGCGCTCGCCCGCTCTCGAACTCGATTGGGACACCCGCAGCAAGAGCCGATTCGGCGCGACTGACAGTTCCGGTCGCGAAGTTGCCGTGGTGCTGCCCCGCGGTACGGCGCTGCGCGGCGGCGACGKGCTTGTGGGTGATGTCGGTTCCCTGCTGCGCGTCATCGCCGCCCCCCAGCCCGTGCTGCAGGTGCGTTTCTGCGCAGAGCACGGCTCCGCATTTGATTTGCTGCGCGCCGCCTACCACCTCGGCAACCGCCATGTGCCGCTGGAGCTGCAGCCCGAGCTGCTGCAGTTCGAGCCCGACCCCGTGCTGGCCGACATGCTGCGCCGCCAGCATCTCATCGTGACCGAAGCGCAGGCCGCCTTCGAGCCCGAGGCTGGGGCCTATGGCGAGGGGGCTGGGCATGGCCATCATCACCATGGGCATGACGACCATGCCCATGGCCACGCGCACGACCATGCAACGGCGTCGGCACCGGCGCGCAAGCCGCTGCCCATTCCGGTCCACGTGCACGGCCCCGACTGCAAGCACGACCACGACCACGACCACGGGCACGGGCACTGACGCCCGCGCGCGTCAGCCGTCGCGGTCGTCCGGAGGCGCAACGCCGCGCAACGCCTGGGTCATGTGGTGGACGCTGGCTTCAGGGCCCAGCAAGGCTCGCCCGCGTGCCAGCACCTGCTCGGCCTCGGCGTCGCGCCGTTCCTTGCCGAGCACCAGCACCACGCGGGCCAGCTGCACGTCGATGACGCGCTGCTGAGAGCGCAGCATCTCGGCCCGCTCGCTGGCCGAGAGCTTGCTCGGCGGATGTTCCTGGATGAGCTTGTAGAGGCTTTCCACACGGCCCACGACGGCGTCGACGCGCAGATGCTGGCTCGCGAGCTCGAACTCGTTCAGCTGGATCAGCGCGGGCAGCGCGTCGAGCACGTCGCGCTCGGCCAGCACCGGGTCGCGGTCGGCGAGGCGCTTGAAGGCGTCGCGGGTGGACTCGCTCTGGCCGCCGAGGTAGTTGTTGATGTGGATGACCTCGCCCAGCGCCTGTTGGCCCGGGCGGCCGCCGGCATCGATCCGTGCCAGGGCCTGGTCGCGCACGGCCAGCAGCTGGGTCATGGCGGGTGCGTAGCGGTGCGCCAACGAGGCCCAGTCGGACAGTGCAAAAGACATGCGCACGCCCGACATCGC
>NZ_JBFULE010000566.1:0-3511 GCF_056400485.1 Roseateles sp. P5_B10 | reverse complement strand
CCCCAAAGCAACAAGGCGGGGCACAAAGCCCCGCCTGTCTCGATCTTCAGAACGCGCGGCACGAGCCTGGTCTGCACGCTGGTTTGCACGCTGGGCTGCACGTTATAGCCTGTGTCGAGTCTGGAATAAAAAACACAACGGCATCAAGCATATACGCTGAAATGCTCAAGGGGTACCTGATGTGTCGCTTCGTTCCAATATCGACGCCCGGGTGAACCCTAGGTCAAACCGTAAAAGACCGTAAGCAAATCATGCCTTGCGCCACGCGGGGCGCAAGGCATGTTCGGTCTATCAACGCTCGAGCAGGATGCGCAGCATGCGGCGCAGCGGCTCGGCGGCGCCCCACAGCAGCTGGTCACCAATGGTGAAGGCACCCAGGTACTCGGGGCCCATGGCCAGCTTGCGCAGGCGGCCGACGGGGATGGTCATCGTGCCAGTGACGGCCACGGGCGTCAGGTCGCGGATGGTGGCTTCGCGCGTGTTCGGCACGACCTTCACCCAGGCGTTGTCGGCGGCGATCATGGCCTCGATGTCGGCCAGGGGCACGTCCTTCTTCAGCTTGAAGGTCAGGGCCTGGCTGTGGCAGCGCATGGCGCCGACGCGGACGCAGAAGCCGTCGACGGGAATGGCGCCCGAGCCGAGGATCTTGTTGGTCTCGGCCATGCCCTTCCACTCTTCCTTGGACATGCCGTTGCCGAGGTCCTTGTCGATCCAGGGGATCAGCGAGCCGCCCAGCGGCACGCCAAAGTTGGCCACCTCGTGGGGCGACAGCGTGCGCTGCTTCTCGGCCAACAGGCGGTCGATGTCGAGGATGGCGCTCTTGGGGTCGTCCAGCAGCGGCTTGACCGAAGCGTTCAGCGTGCCGTACTGGGTCAGCAGTTCGCGCATGTGCTGGGCACCGCCGCCGGAAGCGGCCTGGTAGGTCTGGGTGGACATCCACTCAACGAGGCCAGCCTTGTACAGCGCGCCCACGCCCATCAGCATGCAGCTGACGGTGCAGTTGCCGCCGATCCAGTTCTTGCCGCCGTTGCTCAGCGCCTGGTCGATGACCGGGCGGTTGACAGGGTCCAGGATGATGACGGCGTCATCGGCCATGCGCAGGGTCGAGGCGGCGTCGATCCAGTGGCCGGCCCAACCTGCGGCACGCAGCTTGGGGTAGACCTCGGTCGTGTAGTCGCCGCCCTGGGCGGTGATGATGATGTCGCAGCGCTTGAGCTGTTCGATGTCGAAGGCGTTCTGCAGCGACTTCTCGTTCTTGGCCTGGGCCGGGGCAGCGCCGCCGGCGTTGGACGTCGAGAAGAACAGCGGCTCGATCAGGTCGAAATCGCGTTCAGTGGTCATGCGCTCCATGAGCACCGAGCCCACCATGCCGCGCCAGCCTACGAGGCCTACCAAGGTCGTCATCATCATTCCTTTGCTTCACCAAACCCCATCCACTTTGGGCCCCGGCTCGTTCGCCGGGTTTGGTGGGGCGAGACGAGACGGAGCTTTAGCTCTTGATGGTTTTCGTGGTCGTAATGGCTTTGACGACTGCGTCGCCCATCTCGATGGTTGTGACCTTCGAGGTGCCTTCGGACCAGATGTCGGCAGTGCGCAAGCCCTGGGCCAGCACCGACTGCACGGCCTGCTCGATACGAGCGGCAGCGTCGGCTTGGTTGAGGGAGAACTTGAGCATCATGGCAGCGGACAGGATTGTAGCCAGAGGATTGGCGATGCCCTTGCCTGCGATGTCCGGCGCGCTGCCGTGGCTGGGTTCGTAGAGGCCCTTGTTGTTGGCGTCCAACGAGGCCGACGGCAGCATGCCGATGGACCCGGTCAGCATCGCGGCTTCATCGGACAGGATGTCGCCGAACATGTTGCCGGTCACGACGACGTCGAACTTCTTCGGCGCCTTGACGAGCTGCATGGCTGCGTTGTCCACGTACATGTGGTCCAGCTCGACGTCGGGGTACTGGGCGTGGACTTCGATGACGATGTCCTTCCAGAACTGCGAGGTCTCCAGCACATTGGCCTTGTCGACGCTGGTCAGGCGCTTGCCGCGCTTGCGGGCGGCCTGGAAGGCAACGTGGGCGATGCGCTCGATCTCGGGGCGCGAATAGCGCATCGTGTCGAAGGCTTCGTCGGCGCCGGGGAAGTGGCCGTCCACGGCCGTGCGGCGGCCGCGCGGCTGGCCGAAGTAGATGTCGCCGGTCAGTTCGCGAATCAGCAGGATGTCGAGGCCCGCCACCAGCTCAGGCTTCAGCGACGAGGCGTGCGTGAGCTGCTCGTAGCAGATGGCCGGTCGAAAGTTTGCAAACAGGCCGAGAGCCTTGCGCAACCCGAGGATGGCCTGCTCGGGGCGCAGCGAGCGCTCCAGCTTGTCGTATTTCCAGTCGCCGACCGCACCGAACAGCACGGCGTCGGCTTCCTGGGCCAGCTTCAGCGTGGCGGGCGGCAGCGGATGGCCGCTGGTCTCGTAGGCCCTGCCGCCGACGTCGGCCCAGTCGAGCTGCAAAGGCAGGTCCAGCGCCTTCAGCACCTTGACGGCCTCGGCCATGATTTCTGGGCCGATGCCGTCGCCCGGCAGTACTGCAATCTTCTTCATCTCAAATCACTCGGTTGTTCAGCCAGGGTTTGCTGGCGATGCGCGCGGCTTCAAACGCGCGGATCTTGTCGGTGTGCTGCAGCGTCAGGCCGATTTCATCCAGGCCGCCGATCAGGCACTCCTTACGGAAGGGCTCGATGTCGAACGGGAGCTCGGCACCGTCGGGCTTGACCACCACCTGGCGCGGCAGGTCGACGACCAGCTGGTAGCCGGGGAAGGCATAGACCTCGTCGAACAGGCGCGCGATGGCGCTTTCCGGCAGGACGATGGGCAGCASGCCGTTCTTGAAGCAGTTGTTGAAGAAGATGTCGGCGAAGCTCGGCGCCAGGATGGCGCGGAAGCCGTACTGCTGCAACGCCCAGGGCGCGTGCTCGCGGCTGGAACCACAGCCGAAGTTGCTGCGCGCGACCAGCACGCTGGCGCCGGCATAGCGCGGCAGGTTCAGCACGAAGTCGGGGTTGGGCTTGCGGCTGGCCGGGTCCTGACCGGGCTCGCCATGGTCCAGGTAGCGCCACTCGTCGAACAGGTTGGGGCCGAAGCCGCTGCGCTTGATCGACTTCAGGAACTGCTTGGGGATGATCGCGTCGGTATCGACGTTGTCGCGGTCCATGGGCGCGACGAGGCCCTTGTGGATGGTGAACTTGTCCATGGTCAGCTCAGCGTGCGAACGTCAACGAAATGGCCGGTCATCGCCGCTGCGGCAGCCATCGCCGGGCTGACCAGATGGGTACGGCCGCCGGCGCCCTGACGGCCTTCGAAGTTGCGGTTGCTGGTGGACGCGCAGCGCTCGCCCGGCTCCAGGCGGTCGGCGTTCATGGCCAGGCACATGGAGCAGCCCGGCTCTCGCCACTCGAAGCCGGCGGCCTTGAAGACCTGGTCCAGGCCTTCGGCTTCGGCTTGCGCCTTGACGAGGCCGGAACCCGGCAC
>NZ_JBFULE010000565.1:0-3525 GCF_056400485.1 Roseateles sp. P5_B10 | reverse complement strand
GGCTGAGCCAGTAGCGGCCGAGCTGCAGGTCAACGACGTCACCCTCTTCCAGGTAGACGATCTGGTCGGTCACACCGGMCAGGGCCATCGCGTCGGAAGCAACGAAGTTCTCGCTTTCGCCCACGCCGAGTACCAGCGGCGAGCCTTCACGGGCGGCCACGACGCGGTGCGGCTCGTCGCGGCAGAACACGGCCACGGCATAGGCACCCTTCAGCCGCGGCAGGGCCTGCTGCACGGCGTCGAGCAGGTCGCCGCTGTAGAGATGGTCGATCAGGTGGGCGATGACCTCGGTGTCGGTCTGGCTCGTGAATTGATAGCCGCGCGACTTCAGCTCGGCGCGCAACTCGTCGTGGTTCTCGATGATGCCGTTGTGGACCAGCGCGATACGGCCTGTGCTCTCGACGCTCGCATTAGGGCCGGGCGAAAAGTGCGGGTGGGCGTTGTGCACGGCCGGTGCGCCATGCGTGGCCCAGCGCGTGTGGGCGATGCCGGTGCCAGCGGAGATGCCGTCCTGGTCGGCCACGGCCTGAAGTTCGGCCACGCGGGACGTGCTGCGGGCGCGCTTCAGGCCGCCGTCCTGGTGCACGGCCACACCGCACGAGTCATAGCCGCGGTACTCGAGGCGCTTGAGGCCTTCAACGAGGATGGGAACGATGTTGCGCTGACTGACCGCGCCGACGATGCCGCACATGGAGGTCTCCGTTGGGGAATGCGTGCATCGTAGGGAGACCGCCGTGGCGAATGGGTGCGAAATTTCTCAGAAAATGAAGGAAAATTTCCCGATCCACCCATTAAGAAATATTCGTTCAAATATTCAACATAAATGACTGATTTAGACGCAATCGACCTGCGTCTGCTGGAGGCCCTGCAGACAGATTCATCGCTGAGCAACCAGGACTTGGCCGCGCGCGTCGCCGTGTCGCCTGCCACTTGCTTGCGGCGCGTCAAGCGCCTGGTCGAGGCCGGCATCGTCGAACGCCAGGTAGCCCTGCTGTCGCCTGACAAGCTCGGCGCCGGCCTGTCAGCCATCGTGGAGATCACGCTGGACCGCCAGGGCGCCGAGCACCTGGATGCCTTCGAGGCGCGGGCGGTGCAGGAGGCGGCCGTGCAACAGTGCTGGCGGGTGTCGCCCGGGCCGGACTTCGTGCTCGTCGTGCAGCTGGCCGATATGCCGGCTTACCAAGCCTTCACACAACGGCTGCTGACCCAGGATGCCAACGTGCGCAACATCAAGGCCTTCTTCAGCGTGAAGCGGGCGAAGTTCGAGACGCGCATCCAGCTGCCATCCCCCTAACTTGGCAGCGCGTTCCCGCGAGCCAGGGGCAAAAGTCGCGCCTGCAGCCCGGAGAATCCTGCACCCGCCCCCAGACCGGAGCCCACCATGCCGCCCCGCACGTTTATTCGCCCTGCAACGTTCGCACTGGCCTTGGGCCTTGCGGGCTTGGCCCCCTGCGCTCAGGCCATGAACATCGTGCTTACCGACATTGGCGCCACACCAATGTCTGCCATGCAGCTATCGGCTTTCCAGACGGCTGCCAACTACTGGTCGGGCAAGCTCAATGACAACGTCACGGTCTATTTCAACATCGCGTTCAGCGACCTGGGGCCCAATATCCTGGGGTCGACCCGGTCCGAGCAGACATCGGTCAGCTATGGCGATCTGCGCGGCCATCTGGCGACCGACGCCAAGTCGGGCATCGACGCCTCAGCCGTGGCTAGCCTGCCGGTGACGAGCTCTGCCAGTTTCTGGGCGACGCAGGGTGATCTGACGAGCCGCTTCGACAACGATGGCTCGGTGAACAACACCAGGCTTGTCATCAACACCGCGAACGCGAAGGCGGTCGGCCTGAATCTGGGGCCCAATCTCGGCGCTCTGGACGCCACCATCACGTTCGCCAATGCCTTTGCCAGCAGCTACGCCTACACCCGGGTCAACGGCCAGGTTCCGGGCGACAAGATTGACTTCATCACCGTGGCGGAGCACGAGATCGGGCACGCCCTCGGCTTCGTGTCGGGCGCGGATGCCATTGACGGCTGTGTCAGCCATGCCGCGCAATGCGGTTTGTCTGGCGCCCTGGGCGAGTTCGAGAGCGACCCGTGGTACACGCCGCTGGACATGTTCCGCTACACCGCAGCGGGCAAACGGGACGTGACCCTCGGCGGCTCGCCCTATTTCTCCGTGGACGGTGGCCTGACATCCATCCAGCCCTTCTCGACCGGTGTCGAACACGGCAACGGTCAGCAGGCCAGCCATTTCGGCATCGGCGCCTTCACGCTGATGCGGCCCTTCGTTGGCACTGGCCAGTCGTATGACGCCATGGCCAGCGACCTGATGGCTTTCGACGCCATCGGCTGGGACCTGGCCGCTGCAGTGCCGGAGCCGAGCCAGTACGCCCTGCTGCTCGCCGGCCTGGCCCTCATCGGCATGGCGCGCCGCCGCAAGCGCGACTGAACCTGCGCGCTCAATGCAAAGCGGCCTCGCGAGGCCGCTTTTTCTTTGCCCGAGCTCAGCGCTTCAGCAGCCCCAGGCCCTTCAGATAGTCCCCTTCCGGGAAACACACCGTCTGCGGGTGGTCGGCCGCGGCCGACAGGCGTTCGATGATGTAGCCGTCCACGCCCGCGTCCAGCCCGGCGCCGGCCACGATCTTGTGGAAGAGGTCGGGCGAGATGCCGCCCGAGCAGGAGAAGGTGTAGAGCAGGCCGCCTTCACTCAGCAGCATGAAGGCCAGGCGGTTGATGTCCTTGTAGGCGCGCGCGGCACGCTCGGCGTGGGCAACCGTGGGCGCGAACTTCGGCGGGTCGAGCACGATGGCGTCGAAGCGCCGGCCTTCGGCCAGGCAGCGCCGCAGCGTGGCGTTGACGTCGGCATCCCAGGCCTGGTGGCGGCTCGCGTCGAAGCCGTTCAGCTCGACATGGGCTTTGGCGCGTTCCAGCGCCGGGCCGGAGGAGTCGACGCTGACCACCTCGCTTGCCCCACCGGCGAGCGCCGCGACCGAAAAGCCGCCCGTGTAGCTGAAGCAGTTCAGCACGCTCTTGCAGCCGTATTGCTTCACCGCGTCGGCAAAGCGGCGGCGACTGTCGCGCTGGTCGAGGTAGTAGCCAGTCTTGTGGCCTTCGGCCACATCCAGCGTCAGCCGCCAGTCGTGCTCACGGATGGTCAGCGCCGTTTCGCCATCGCCACGCAGCCACCCGGTCTGCACCGGCAGGCCCTCCCACTCGCGGGCCTGGGCGTCGGAGCGCTCATACAGGCGTGTCAGGCCGGTCRCTGTCAGCAGCGCGTCGGCAATGACGGCCTTCCAGCGCTCGACGCCAGTGCTGCCGAACTGGGCCACCAGCGTGTCGCCATAGCGGTCCACGACCAGGCCCGGCAGGCCATCGGCCTCGCCATGCACCAGGCGCCAGGCGTCGGAGGCGATGGCCAGCCGTGCCCGCATCGCCACGGCCTGCTCGATGCGCCGCTTGAAGAAGACCGCATCGATGCGCTCGGCCTCGTCGAAGCTCCAGGCGCGCAGGCGGATCTGCGAC
>NZ_JBFULE010000564.1:0-3533 GCF_056400485.1 Roseateles sp. P5_B10 | reverse complement strand
TCGCTGTCCAGCACGACGCTGACGCACGCCCAGCTCAGCCGCCTGGCCGAGGACAAGCTTGCCGAGCGCTTTCGCGGCATCTCAGGCGTGTCGACGGTGGGTGTCAACGGTTCGCTCAAGCGCGAGTTGTCCATCCTGCTGCACGCCGAGAAGCTGCGCGAGTTCGGCGTCTCCGTCACCGAGGTGCTGAATGCCGTGCGCGCGCAGAACACCACCGCCCCAGTCGGCAAGGTGCGTGGCGCGCTGGAAGACCAGAGCATCCGCCTGCTCGGTCGCCTCGAGTCGCCGGCCGAGTTCGAGCAGATGATCATCAAGCGCACAGGTGGCACCGGCGGCGGCACCGTCGTGCGCCTGGGCCAGGTGGCCGAGGTGCAGGACGGCTTCGCCGAGATGACCGGCTACTCGCTGCGCAACGGCCGACCCAACGTCGGCATCTCCATCACGCGCTCACGCGATGCCTCCACCGTCAGCGTGGCCAACGGCGCGCGCACGCTGCTGAAGGAAATCGAGAAGGAACTGCCCAAGGGCACGACGCTCGAGATCACCCAGGACGGCGGCAAGGATGCCGAGAACAGCCTGCACAACGTCACCGATGCGCTGGTGTTTGGCGCCGCGCTGACCATCTTCGTCGTCTACGCCTTCCTGAACAGCTGGCGCTCGACGCTGATCACCGCGCTGTCCCTGCCCACGTCCGTGCTGGCCGCCTTCATCGCCGTCTGGCTGATGGGCTTCTCGCTGAACTTCATGAGCCTGCTGGGCCTGTCGCTGGCCATCGGCGTGCTCATCGACGACGCCATCGTCGTGCGGGAGAACATCGTCCGCCACATGGAGCGCGGCAGCGACCGCGTCACTGCGGCGCGCGAGGGCACCGCCGAGATCGGCCTGGCCGTGGCTGCTACCACCTTCGCCATCGTCGCGGTCTTCGTGCCGGTCGCCTTCATGGGCAACGGCCCCGGCCAATGGTTCAAGCCCTTCGCGCTGACCGTCGTGGCCTCGGTCGTCGTATCGCTCATCATCAGCTTCACGCTCGACCCGATGCTGTCGGCCTATTGGGGCGACCCCGTGGGCTACCACGAGCAGCCCAAGAAGGGGTTCGGCCGGCTGCTGGAGCGCTTCAATCACTGGTTCGACGGCGTGGCCAACGGCTATGGCCATGTCATCGCCTGGGCGTTGCACCACCGCCGCTGGATGACGGCCTTCGCGGTCCTCAGCCTCGTCGGCGCCATCTTCCTGCAGATGACGTTCGGCGGCTCCAGCTTCCTGCCGCAGGCCGATGCCGGCTTCCTGGCCATCGAGGTGCGCAGCCCCGCCTCCAGCAGCCTCGACTATTCCAAGCTCAAGCTCGACGCGGCCGCTGCCCTGGCCTCGACGATGAAGGAAACCAAGGCGACGACCTCCTATCCCAACGCCAGCGGCGGGCGCATCTACGTCGACATTGGCAAGAGCACCGAGCGCCAGCGCTCGGCCGCCGACGTCGCCAAGGAGCTGCGCGAGAAGGTCGCCCGCCTGGTTGGCGCCGAGTACGTCGTGCTCGACGACCTGAACAACGGCGCCCAGAAGCCCGTGCAGATCCGCTTCTACGGCACCGACACGCGCCGACTGCAGCAGATCACGCAGGACTTCCAGAAGACCATGGCGGGCATCAAGGGTGCGGTCGACATCGGCTACTCCGAGCAGGACCCGCAGAACGAGCTGCAGATCGAGCTCGACCGCAGCCTGGCCAACCAGATGGGCATCTCGGTCAACGACGCCGCCCAGGCGCTGCGCGTCGCCTTCGCCGGTGTCGAGGCCGGTGACTGGATCGACCCGACCGGCGAGGCCCGCGACGTGTCCATCCGCCTGCACCCGAGCGACCGCGTCGACGCCGCCAACATCGAGCGCCTGCCGATCGCGGTGACCGGCACCAACCGCATGGTGCCGCTGGACCAGATCGCCACCGTCACCATGGGCAAGGGCCCGGGCCAGATCCAGCACGGCGACGGCAAGCGCACCATCACGGTCAGCGCCAATGCCCAGGGCCGCTCGTCCGGCGAGATCACCGCCGAAGCCAAGAAGCTGGCCGAGAAGATCGACTTCCCGCCCGGCTTCGGCATCGAGCTGGCCGGTGCGGCACGTGACCAGCAGGTTGTTTTCACGGCCATGATCACGGCGCTGCTGTCCGGTATCGCGCTGATGTATTTCGTGCTCGTCATCCAGTTCAACAGCTTCACGGCGCCGTTCGCCGTGATGCTGTCGCTGCCGCTGAGCCTGATCGGCGTCGTGCTGGCGCTGATCCTGACGCGCGGCACGCTGAACCTGATGAGCCTGATCGGCGTCATCATGCTGATGGGCCTGGTGGCCAAGAACGCCATCCTGCTGCTGGACGCGACGCGCCAGGAGGAGAAGGCTGGCATCGATCGCGAAGAAGCGCTGATGCACGCAGGCCGCAAGCGCTTCCGTCCCATCCTGATGACGACGCTGGCGCTGATCGCCGGCATGATGCCGGTCGCCATCGGCATCGGCGAAGGCGGCGAGTTCTACCGCCCGATGGCCGTGGCCATCATCGGTGGCACCATCACGTCGACGCTGCTGACGCTGCTCATCGTGCCGACCTTCTACGACAGCATCGAGCTGGCCCGTGACCATGCGCTGGCCAAGTTCCATCGCCGCGTGCCGCGGTTCACGCTGGTCGGCGCCTTCGTGCTGACGCTGATCGAAGCGGTGCTGGCGCTGGTGATGGTGCGCTTCGTGTTCCGCCTGATCGTCAAGGCCGGCCGTTTCGTGACCGGCCGCCGCGTCGCCGTTACACCAGCCGCCCAGGGTTGAGGAGGTCGAGCGGGTCGAGAGCCCGCTTGATCGCCCGCATCAGCGCCAGGGCCGTCGGGTCCTTGCGCTGAGCCAGCTCGTCGCGCTTGAGCCGGCCAATGCCATGCTCGGCCGAGATCGAGCCGCCGCGCTGCTGCACGGCGTCGTAGACCCGTTCGTTGATTGCTGCCTCATGCGCGGCCAGGAACTCCGCCGGCGCCACGCCGGCCGGCGCCTGCACGTTGTAGTGCAGATTGCCATCGCCCAGATGGCCGAAGTCGATGACCTCGATGCCGGGCAGATAAGCCGCCAGCACCGCATCCATCTCGGCGACGAAGCCGGGAATGGCCGACACCGGCAACGAGATGTCATGCTTGATGTTCAGCCCCGCCTGGGCCTGGGCCAGCGGAATGGATTCGCGTAGATGCCAGAAGGCCTTGGCCTGCTGGATGTTCTGGGCAACGGCCGCGTCCTGCACGCAGCCGCCTTCGAGCGCGGTTTCAAGCAGACCTTCGAAGACGCTGCGTGCATGCTCGGCGCTTTCGGCGTCGGACAACTCCAGCAGCACGGTCCATGCCGCGGCCGGCAAGGGCTGGGGCAATTGCGGCAGCTCGCGCGCAACAAGGGCGAGCGAGGCGCGGTTCATCACTTCGAAGCCGGTCAGCGCATCGCCGGCGCGCTCGCGCGCCAGGCCGAGCAAGGCGACGGCATCGTCCAGCGAGGCACAGGCCGCCAGCGCGGTCAGGCGC